>NZ_JBVKAT010000032.1:0-61231 GCF_055598485.1 Streptomyces sp. NPDC107521 | reverse complement strand
CTTGCGTTTCCGACTCTATCAGATCTTTCCGATCCGATTTCCTCGGTGCTTTCCAGGTTCCCGCTTCCGCGTTTCCCTTTCCGGCGGCTCCGACTTTATCAGAGATTCTGAGCCGGAATTTCCGCCCTCCGGGGCAGCTCCCTGCCCACGAAGTGAGCGGGTGTCCGTCCGAGCGGAGATGTAAACGTACTGGAGCCGGGCGCCCCGACGCAAATCGGGGGCCCGGCTCCGGGTGTACGGGGTCCGGCGGACCGACGGTCCGTCAGACCTCCACGACCACCGGCAGGATCATCGGCCGGCGTCGGTAGGTGTCCGAGACCCACTTGCCCAGGGTCCTGCGGACGAGCTGCTGGAGCTGGTGGGGCTCGACGACCCCGTCCTGCGCCGAACGCTCCAGCGCCTCCGTGATCCTGGGGACCACCGCGGCGAAGGCCGAGTCGTCGATGCCCGAGCCGCGGGCCTGGATGTGCGGACCGCCCGTGATCTTGCCGGTCGACGCGTCGATGACCGCGAAGACCGAGATGATGCCCTCGTCCCCGAGGATCTTGCGGTCCTTCAGGGCCGGCTCGCCCACGTCGCCGACGGAGAGGCCGTCGACGTACACATAGCCCGCCTGCACCTTGCCGGTGATCTTCGCCTTGCCCTCGACGAGGTCGACGACGACACCGTCCTCCGCGATGACGATGCGGTCGTGCGGGACGCCGGTCATGGCGCCCAGCTCGGCGTTGGCCCGCAGATGGCGCCACTCGCCGTGCACCGGCATCAGGTTCTTCGGGCGGCAGATGTTGTAGAAGTACAGCAGCTCGCCCGCGGAGGCGTGGCCCGAGACGTGGACCTTGGCGTTGCCCTTGTGGACCACGTTCGCGCCCCACCGGGTCAGGCCGTTGATCACGCGGTACACCGCGTTCTCGTTGCCCGGGATGAGCGACGAGGCCAGGATGACCGTGTCGCCCTCGACGATACGGATCTGGTGGTCCCGGTTGGCCATGCGGGAGAGCGCGGCCATCGGCTCGCCCTGCGAACCCGTGCAGACCAGGACGACCTCGCTGTCCGGCAGGTCGTCCAGCGTCTTCACGTCGACGACCAGACCCGGCGGCACCCGCAGGTAGCCGAGGTCCCGGGCGATGCCCATGTTGCGGACCATCGACCGGCCGACGAAGGCGACCCGGCGGCCGTACTCGTAGGCGGCGTCGAGGATCTGCTGGATGCGGTGCACGTGGCTGGCGAAGCTCGCCACGATGATCCGCTTGCGGGCACCGGCGAAGACCTGCCGCAGCACCCCCGAGATGTCCCGCTCGTGCGGGGTGAACCCGGGGACCTCGGCGTTGGTCGAGTCGGTGAGCAGGAGGTCGATGCCCTCCTCGCTCAGCCGCGCGAACGCGTGCAGGTCCGTCAGGCGGTTGTCCAGCGGCAACTGGTCCATCTTGAAGTCGCCGGTGTGCACGACCATGCCCGCCGGGGTGCGGATGGCGACCGCCAGCGCGTCCGGGATCGAGTGGTTGACCGCGATGAACTCGCAGTCGAAGGGACCCACGCGCTCCCGGTTACCCTCCGCCACCTCCAGGGTGTACGGACGGATGCGGTGCTCCTGGAGCTTCGCCTCGATGAGCGCCAGGGTCAGCTTGGAGCCGATCAGGGGGATGTCCGGCTTCTCCCGCAGGAGGAAGGGGACACCGCCGATGTGGTCCTCGTGGCCATGGGTCAGGACGATGCCCTCGATGTCGTCGAGGCGGTCCCGGATGGACGAGAAGTCCGGCAGGATCAGGTCGATTCCGGGCTGCTCCTCCTCCGGGAAGAGCACTCCGCAGTCGACGATCAGCAGACGGCCGCCGTACTCGAAGACCGTCATGTTGCGGCCGATCTCGCCCAGACCGCCGAGCGGTGTGACCCGCAGGCCACCGTCGGGGAGCTTCGGGGGACGGCCCAGTTCAGGATGCGGATGACTCAAAAGACTCTCCTCACCACACACGCCACGTACCGGTGGGCACGTGGCGCGCATGACGTTCGTGCAGAAGCAGTTGTGGTTGGGGGTGCGGGCACCGGTGGCCCGCGTATTCAGTTGTGAAGTCCTGGTGGCGCCGGATGGCGCGGTGGCGCGAAGTCCGTTCTCAGAGCTGTACCCCGCCGGCGGCAAGATCGATCTTGAGCTGCTCGTACTCCTCGGCGTTCAGCTCCACCATGGGCGCGCGCAGCGGTCCCGCGGGCCGCCCCTGGAGGGTGAGCGCGGCCTTGGTGGTCATGACGCCCTGGGTGCGGAACATCCCGGTGAAGACCGGGAGGAGCTTCTGGTGGATCTCCAGCGCCTTCTGCACGTCACCGGCGACGAAGGCCTCCACCATGGCCCGCAGCTCGGGGGTGACGATGTGGCCGACGACGGAGACGAAGCCGACGGCGCCCACGGAGAGCAGCGGCAGGTTCAGCATGTCGTCGCCGGAGTACCAGGCCAGGCCGGAGCGGGCGATGGCCCAGCTCGCCCGGCCGAGGTCGCCCTTGGCGTCCTTGTTGGCGACGATCCGCGGGTGCTCCGCCAGGCGGACCAGGGTCTCCGTGTTGATCGGGACACCGCTGCGCCCGGGGATGTCGTAGAGCATCACCGGCAGCGCGGTGGCGTCCGCGACGGCCGTGAAGTGCTGGTACAGGCCCTCCTGCGGGGGCTTGTTGTAGTACGGCGTGACGAGCAGGAGGCCGTGGGCGCCGACGCGCTCGGCGGCACGGGCCAGCTCGACGCTGTGCTGGGTGTTGTTGGTGCCGGCGCCGGCGACGACGTGGGCGCGGTCACCGACGGCCTCCACCACCGCCCGCACCAGGTCCGCCTTCTCCGCGTCGCTGGTGGTGGGGGACTCACCGGTGGTGCCGTTGATGATCAGGCCGTCGTTGCCGGCGTCCACCAGATGGGCGGCGAGCCGCTGCGCGCCGTCGAGGTCGAGTGCGCCGTCCGCCGTGAAGGGCGTGACCATGGCAGTGAGGACCCGCCCGAAGGGGGTCTGCGGAGTGGAGGTCGGAGCCATGGGTTACACGCTACTCGTTGCACAGGGCCTGGTCTGCCCTCGGGGGAGGCGGCAGGTCGGAACGGAGGTGGAGCCCGGCACTGCCTGCTCGGGGGTTCAAGCAGTGCCGGGTCCCTTTGATCAGGCTAGATGAACTTCTCCAAAGCCCGCAATACGGACACTTCGGGCGGCTGATGCGCACATGTGTGCCCGGCGGGCCGCCGGGGACGCGTCAGGGCGCGACACGCCCGTTGGCGTTGAAGGCGGCATGGGTCAGCGGCATGAGCCGGGCCCACTCGGCCTCCATCAGCTCGCCCACCATCTCGATCTCCCGCTGCGGGAAGGACGGCACCTTGGCCAGTTCGTGCTGGGTGCGCAGGCCGAGGAAGTGCATCAGCGAGCGGGCGTTGCAGGTGGCGTACATCGAGGAGTACAGGCCGACCGGGAGGACCGAGCGGGCCACCTCGCGGGCGACGCCGGCGGCCAGCATCTCCTGGTAGGTCCGGTACGCCTGGAGGTACGACTCCTCCATCGCGCGGCCGGTCAGCTCGTGCTGCTCGGGGGTCCCCTCGACGAAGACGTACTTGCCGGGCCGCCCCTGCTGCACCAGCTTGCGCGAGTCGTCCGGGACGTAGAAGACCGGGCGCAGCTCGCGGTAGCGGCCGGACTCCTCGTTGTAGGAGTTGTGCACGACGATGCCGTCGGCGACGAAGTTGTGCCAGGGGCCCTCGACCGAGAGGTCGTAGGTCATCTCCTCGCCGTCGTCCTCGATGCCGACGATCCGGTCCGGCACCGCGGTGGCCGCGCCGCTCCCGCGCCGGTCCCGCCGCTCCGCGCTCCGCGCCGCGTGGCAGGGCTCACAGGCGGGGGCGAGGTTGCGCTCGTCGAGCGCCCGCGCCGGGTCGTCCTCGACGGGGACGACGTGGTCCAGGGCCAGCTCCTCGCGGGGGAGGTCCCGGCCGCAGCGGTGGCAGGTGTCGACGTCCCCGATCAGCCGCTCCCTCAGGGTGGACATCCACACCCCGATGCCGCGCTCCAGCGCGGGTGGCAGGGCGCCGGAGGGCCGCGGGGCGTCGTCGGAGGCCATGACCTCGTCGCCGACGGCCAGATCGCCCGCCTTGCGCCAGCCCTCGGGGGTGAACACGGCGTGGTCGACCGTGCAGCGGAGGGTCCGGCCGGAGGCGGTGGTGATCCTGATGAGGCTCTTGACCCCGGACCGGATCACGTCGACGATCCTGGCCCGCCCCGCGAGCAGGGTCTCCTCGTCGTGGCAGCGCACATGGCTGTCGCGCACCGGCTCCAGCCCGCGCAGCCGGGTGCCGGGGTCCCGCTCCCGGAAGTCCGCCACGGCCGCTCCGGCCGCCTCCCGGGACGCGTAGAGCCCGAGGTGGTGGTCGGTCCCGTCGCGCCGGACCCGCGCGGCCCACCGGCCGGCCCCGCCGTGCCAGGTCACGCCGGCGGCCGAGGCCGGCAGCCGGTCGTCCCCGCCCAGGTGCCAGCGCTCGTACAGCTCGGCGATGGTGCGCCTGCGCAGCTCACCGGACTCGCTCTCCAGCGTGACCGCGGTGTCCCCCGCGAGGCACCAGCCGACCCGGTGGCGCATGAACTCGCGGAAGACGAAGATCGGGGCGCTGATGAAGAAGGTCATCGAGTTGTGCTCGAACGGGCTGCCGTGCCGGTCCCGCATCAGATAGTTGATCAGGCCCTTCGAGCGCTGCGGGTCCTTCTCCAGCTCCTCGAGGGACTGCTCCCCGGCGGTCGAGACCCGTGCGGCGAACAGCACGTCGGAGTCGGTCGCGCTGCTCCTGACCAGCTCGACGGTGACGTCGCTGCGGAGGTCGATCGGGGTGTCGTCGGCGGGGGTGTCGGTCACGGGTGGCGGGCCTTCCCATCGTGTCGCTTGGCGAGGCCACTCTACGGCCCGCCCGGACGGGAGCTTCACGGGCCGTCAATCGGGGCGTTCCCGGCCCTGAGGCGATGAAGTCGGCGAAAACGGGCACCAGTGCGGGCGTTCGTTCGTCTGTAGGGGTGACGGCCGGTGCCGTATCCGATCCGCCGGCCCCGCACACACGTCCCGGATCCGACCGGTCCCGGAAGGGAGCAGCATCCATGGCCCGCCGCAGTGAACCCGTGCCCTTCGCCTTCGTCTCCGAGACCGACAGGTTCCGCAGCAACGTCACTCCCCCGCCGCGCGAGCGGCTCTCCCCCGGCCGCCTGGCCGGGCGTTCGCTGCTGGGCCTCACGATCGTCGCCGGGCTGGTCGGGTCCCTGGTGCTCGGGATGCCCGCGCTGTCGGCGGACCAGCCGTCGCGGCAGCACCAGCAGAACCAGGCGACCGACGGTCGCTGAGCCCGGCGCCTCCGCCCGGCCCCGGGCCGGTGCGCCACCCGAGCCGGTGCGCCACCGGGGCCGGTGCGGCCGGTGGGCGGCGGCCCGTCCGGCCCCCCGAGGGTGGTGACCCCCGGCGCGGGTCGATAGCCTCACCGGCACAGCACTCGCCCGGAACCAGTGAGGACCGACCGTGCCCCTCCCCTTCCTGACGGCCGACCGAGCCTTCGACACCACCGACGATGTCGCGCTGCCGTACGACGACCGGGACCTCTGGCGCCGTCCCTACCGGCCGGGGCCCTGGCGGGTGGGCACGGCGGCGCTCGCGCTGCTGCTCGCCTCCTTCGTGCTGTTCGCGGCGGTCGTCATCGGGGCGACGGGCCCGCTGTCCTCCGCCGCCTCGGTCTTCGCCATCGCGCTCGTCATGATCGCGTGCGCCCTGCGGCTGCTGCGGATGGGCACCTGGGTGAGCGCGCGGGGCGTGCGCCAGACGGGCTTCCTCGCCACCCGCACGGTCGCCTGGGACCAGGTCGCCAGCGTGCGCACGACGCAGCAGCCGGTGCGCTGGCTCGGGCTGCCGCGCACGGTGCAGGGGCAGGCGCTGCTGCTGGCGCGCCAGGGCCGGGGCACGGACGTCCTGCCGCCGCTGATGACCACGCACAACGCGGACTTCCTGGGCCGTGAGCAGGCCTTCGACCGGGCGGCCGACACCGTGGAGGCGTGGGCGGACGAGTACCGGCGGGGCTGATCCGCCGAACGTGACGGAACGCCGGTGGCCCGGTCCCCTCGGCGGGGACCGGGCCACCGGCGTTCCGCGGCGTGCGCCGTCGTACCGGCACGGGCCGGACGGGTGCCGGGGAACCCGGCCGGTCCGGACACGGCCGGCCGGGTGTCCGGCGCCGCTCCGGCCTCGCTCCGGCCCCGGTCCGGTGTCAGGCCGCCTCGGCGGCCGGCCTGCCGTCGTGCAGCGCGATCGCCCGCTGCATCGCCTTGCGGGCGCGCGGGGTGTCCCGGGCGTCCTGGTAGGCGACGGCGAGCCGGAACCAGCTCCGCCAGTCGTCGGGGGCGGCCTCGGTCTCGGCCCGGCGGCGGGCGAAGACCTCGTCGGCCGAGTCGCGGTCGACGCGCCCGCTGGGGGTGCGTCTCAGCTCGTCGACCGGCAGCCCGCCCTCGGCGTCGAGTTCCGCGGCGAGCTGGTTGGCCCGGCGGACGAACTGGGTGTTCTTCCAGAGGAACCACAGCCCGATCACCGGCAGCACCAGCACGGCGACGCCCATGGCGACCGTGAGCGGGGTCCCGGCGTCGATGAGCAGGACGCCGCGGCTGCCGACCAGGACGAAGTAGAAGACCAGGACGGCGGCCGTGATGACGTAGGAGATCTTCGCGCGCATGTCAGTTGGCAGCTCGGTTCGGGGTTCGGTGCGGCGGGCGGGTCGGCGGCTGGCCGGTCAGCCCAGGTCCAGGAAGTGCTCCAGGCCGAAGGTGAGGCCCGGGGTCGTCACCACCCGGCGGGCGCCCAGCAGGATGCCGGGCATGAAACTGCTGTGGTGCAGGGAGTCGTGCCGGACGGTGAGGGTCTCCCCCTCTCCGCCCAGCAGCACCTCCTGGTGGGCGAGCAGGCCGCGCAACCGGACCGCGTGCACGGGCACGCCGTCGACGTTGGCGCCGCGGGCTCCCTCCAGGCCGGTGGCAGTGGCGTCGGGCGCCGGGGCGGCGCCTGCCTTCTGCCGGGCCTCGGCGATGAGCTGGGCGGTGCGGGTGGCGGTGCCGCTGGGGGCGTCGACCTTGTTCGGGTGGTGCAGCTCGACCACCTCGACGGACTCGAAGTACGGCGCGGCGATCTGCGCGAACTTCATGGTCAGGACGGCGCCGATGGAGAAGTTGGGCGCGATGAGCACGCCCGTCCCCGGGGAGGCGTCGAGCAGCTCCCGCAGCCGGGCCAGCCGCTCCTCGGTCCAGCCGGTGGTCCCGACGACGGCGTGGATGCCGTGGGCGAGGCAGTACTCCAGGTTGGCCATGACCGAGTCGGGGGTGGTCAGCTCGACGGCGACCCGGGCGCCGCGCTCGGTCAGCGTCTCCAGGGAGTCGTCCCGGCCGAGGGCCGCGACCAGTTCCATGTCGTCGGCGGCCCCGACCGCCCGTACGGCCTCGGAACCGATGCGTCCCCGGGCACCGAGGACGGCCACGCGCAGCTTGCTCATGTCACCTTGCTTCCTTCTCTGGGGGCGCCGTCAGGCGACGGCGTCGTGCAGCCGGGCCGCCTGCTTGTCCTTGAGCGGGCCGATGACCGACAGCGACGGCCGCCGGCCCAGGACGTCGCGGGCGACGGCGCGGACGTCGTCCGGCGTGACCGAGGCTATCCGGGCGAGCATGTCGTCGACGGACATCTGCTCGCCCCAGCACAGCTCGCTCTTGCCGATACGGTTCATCAGCGCGCCGGTGTCCTCCAGGCCGAGGACGGTGGAGCCCCGGAGCTGGCCGACGGCGCGCCCGATCTCCTCGTCGCTCAGCCCCTCGGCGGCGACCCGGTCCAGCTCGTCCCGGCAGAGCCGGAGCACGTCGTGCACCTGGGACGGGCGGCAGCCCGCGTAGACGCCGAAGAGGCCGCAGTCCGCGAAGCCCGAGGTGTACGAGTACACGCTGTAGGCCAGGCCGCGCTTCTCCCGGACCTCCTGGAAGAGGCGGGAGGACATGCCGCCGCCGAGGGCGGTGTTGAGGACGCCCAGCGCCCAGCGGCGCTCGTCGGTGCGGGCCAGACCGGGCATGCCGAGGATGACGTGGGCCTGCTCGGTCTTGCGTCCGACCAGTTCGACGCGGCCGGCGGTGCGGATGGCGCGCTGTCCCGAACGCGGGGCGACGGGCCGGGCCACCGGGTCGCGGAACGCCCCGGCCTTCTCGAAGGCGGCCCGGACCTGCCGCACGACCTTGGCGTGGTCGATGTTCCCGGCGCAGGCGACCACGAGGTGGGTCGGGTCGTAGTGCTTGCGGTAGAAGCGCCGGATGCGGTCGGCGGTCAGCGCGTTGACCGTGTCGACGGTGCCGAGGACGGGGCGGCCGAGGGCGTTGTCGCCGAACATGGTGTGCGCGAACAGGTCGTGCACGCAGTCACCGGGGTCGTCCTCGGTCATGGCGATTTCTTCGAGGATGGCGCCGCGCTCGACGTCGACGTCCTCCTCCTCGATCAGCGAGCCGGTGAGCATGTCGCAGACCACGTCGATGGCGAGCGGCAGGTCCGTGTCGAGCACCCGTGCGTAGTAGCAGGTGTACTCCTTGGCCGTGAAGGCGTTCATCTCGCCGCCGACGGCGTCCAGGGCGGAGGAGATGTCCAGGGCGGACCTGCGGGTGGTGCCCTTGAAGAGCAGGTGCTCCAGGTAGTGGGTGGCGCCGTTCAGCGCGGGCGTCTCGTCGCGGGAGCCGACGTGCGCCCAGATGCCGAAGGTCGCGGAGCGGACCGAGGGCAGCGTCTCGGTGACGATCCGCAGACCACCGGGGAGGGTGGTCCTGCGGACGGTGCCGATGCCGTTCTCGCCCCTGATCAGGGTTTGGGTACGGGCGACGGCCCGCGCCTCCTGGGAGGTGCGGGCCGTCGCCTCGGCGCTACGGGACGTCACTTGTCGGCGTCGTCCTTCTTGTCGTCGGACTCGGCGTCCTCGCCCTCGATCACGGGGATGAGGGAGAGCTTGCCGCGCGAGTCGATCTCCGCGATCTCGACCTGGACCTTCTGGCCCACGCCGAGCACGTCCTCGACGTTCTCCACGCGCTTGCCGCCGGCCAGCTTGCGGATCTGCGAGATGTGCAGCAGGCCGTCCTTGCCGGGCAGCAGGGAGACGAAGGCGCCGAAGGTCGTGGTCTTGACGACCGTGCCCAGGTAGCGCTCGCCGACCTCGGGCATCGTCGGGTTGGCGATGCCGTTGATCGTGGTGCGGGCGGCCTCGGCGGAGTGGCCGTCGGCGGCACCGATGTAGATGGTGCCGTCGTCCTCGATGGTGATCTCGGCGCCGGTGTCCTCCTGGATCTGGTTGATCATCTTGCCCTTGGGGCCGATGACCTCGCCGATCTTGTCGACCGGGATCTTCACGGTGATGATCCGCGGCGCGTTGGGGGACATCTCGTCCGGCGTGTCGATCGCTTCCATCATCACGTCGAGGATGTGGAGGCGGGCGTCACGGGCCTGCTTGAGGGCGGCGGCCAGGACGGAGGCGGGGATGCCGTCCAGCTTGGTGTCGAGCTGGAGGGCGGTGACGAACTCCTTGGTGCCGGCGACCTTGAAGTCCATGTCGCCGAAGGCGTCCTCCGCACCGAGGATGTCGGTGAGGGTGACGTAGTGCGTCTCGCCCTCGATCTCCTGGGAGATGAGGCCCATGGCGATGCCGGCGACGGGGGCCTTCAGCGGCACACCGGCGTTCAGCAGGGACATGGTGGAGGCGCAGACCGAGCCCATGGACGTCGAGCCGTTGGAGCCGAGGGCCTCGGACACCTGGCGGATCGCGTAGGGGAACTCCTCGCGGGTCGGCAGGACCGGCACCAGGGCGCGCTCGGCGAGGGCGCCGTGGCCGATCTCGCGGCGCTTCGGGGAGCCGACGCGGCCGGTCTCACCGACCGAGTAGGGCGGGAAGTTGTAGTTGTGCATGTAGCGCTTGCGCGTCACCGGGGAGAGGGTGTCGAGCTGCTGCTCCATGCGGAGCATGTTGAGCGTGGTGACCCCGAGGATCTGGGTCTCGCCGCGCTCGAACAGGGCGGAGCCGTGGACCCGCGGGATGGCCTCGACCTCGGCGGCCAGGGTGCGGATGTCGGTGACACCGCGGCCGTCGATGCGCTTCTTCTCCTTGATGACGCGCTCGCGGACCAGGGACTTGGTCAGCGCGCGGTACGCGGCGGAGATCTCCTTCTCGCGGCCCTCGAACTCCGGCAGGAGCTTCTCGGCGGCGAGCGCCTTGACGCGGTCCAGCTCGGCCTCGCGCTCCTGCTTGCCGGCGATGGTGAGCGCCTGGGCCAGCTCGGGGCGGACGGCGGCGGAGAGCGCCTCCAGGACGTCGTCCTGGTGGTCCAGGAAGATCGGGAACTCGCCGGTCGGCTTGGCGGCCTTGGCGGCGAGGTCGGCCTGGGCGCGGCAGAGCACCTTGATGAAGGGCTTGGCGGCGTCCAGACCGGCGGCGACGATCTCCTCGGTGGGGGCGTCGGCGCCGCCCTCGACGAGCTTAACGGTCTTGTCGGTGGCCTCGGCCTCGACCATCATGATCGCGACGTCGCCGTCCTCCAGCACACGGCCGGCGACGACCATGTCGAAGACGGCGTCCTCCAGCTCGGTGTGCGTGGGGAAGGCGACCCACTGGCCGCGGATCAGCGCGACGCGGACGCCGCCGATCGGGCCGGAGAAGGGCAGGCCCGCGAGCTGCGTGGACGCGGAGGCGGCGTTGATCGCCACGACGTCGTACAGGTGGTCCGGGTTGAGCGCCATGATCGTGGCGACGACCTGGATCTCGTTGCGCAGGCCCTTCTTGAAGGACGGGCGCAGCGGGCGGTCGATGAGGCGGCAGGTGAGGACGGCGTCCTCGGAGGGCCGGCCCTCGCGGCGGAAGAAGCTGCCGGGGATCTTGCCGGCGGCGTACATCCGCTCCTCGACGTCCACCGTGAGGGGGAAGAAGTCGAGCTGGTCCTTGGGGTTCTTGGACGCGGTGGTGGCCGACAGCACCATGGTGTCGTCGTCCAGGTACGCCACGGCGGAGCCGGCGGCCTGCTTGGCCAGGCGGCCCGTCTCGAAGCGGATGGTGCGGGTGCCGAAGGCGCCGTTGTCGATGACGGCCTCGGCGTAGTGGGTCTCGTTCTCCACTAGCGTTTTCTCCGTTACTTGTCGTCTTTGGTCCCTCCCCGCCCGTGTGGCGGAGGGGACGGTGTACGGAGAAGCGCTCCGTCCGGTGCGGGCCGGTCTTCGATCGAAGCTCCCGGGGGTTCTCCTCCGGGGGCCACTACCGAGGACCGGCGGCGGCGGGGTGCGCTCCTCCTCGTTCGTCCGTTGTCCGTCGACGTGTCCGCTGACCCGTCGACGCGCGGGATACGGCCCGCGGGGTGCGGGCGGCGCGTATCACGCGGTGTCGTACGTCCCTTGTTCTGCTACCACACTACAAAGCCGCGGTGACACCGCGCACGCAGAGTGGTCCGCGCGCCGGTGCGCACCGGCGCGTACGGCAAAGGGAGCGGCCCCCGAACGCTGGGAACCGCTCCCTCCACGGCGTCCTACTTGGCGCCCGCCGCACCGCGGCGGATGCCGAGGCGCTCGACCAGCGCACGGAAGCGCTGGATGTCCTTCTTGGCGAGGTACTGCAGCAGCCGGCGGCGCTGGCCGACCAGGATGAGCAGACCGCGACGGGAGTGGTGGTCGTGCTTGTGGCTCTTGAGGTGCTCGGTCAGGTCGGAGATCCGACGGGACAGCAGGGCGACCTGGACCTCGGGGGAGCCGGTGTCGCCCTCCTTGGTACCGAACTCGGAGATGATCTGCTTCTTCACTGCGGCGTCGAGCGACACGTGTACTCCTCATTGCACTGAGAGTGGCCACCGAGTGCCCCCGGTCTGCGTCTCGGGGGGTCTTCCATGACTCGGAAGGCGGGGATCCGCTGGGCGCGGCCTCCAGAACCCTCGGTTCCGGGGGCGCGTACACATACGGCCGTCACACAGAGTACCAGGGTGGCGGGGCGGCGGTGGCCGCGGGCCCGGTGGCCGGGGAACGCCGGTGCGGTCACCCGTGCGGTGGCGGACATCCGCGATCCCCCGGCCGGGCGGAAACACAGCCAGTAGGGTGACGCCCGCACAGCCGCCCGCATCTCAGGAAGGATCCAGCCACGATGACCGACGCCGAGGGCCGGGACACGGACCGGAACCGGGAGCAGGACCAGGCCGGGGAGGACCGGGCCCGGGAACTCAGGGCGCGCAAGGACCGGGAGCGGGACGAACTCTACGCACTCGACATCTCCGGCGTGGAGTGGCACAGCGCGCCCGGCACCGAGGAGCACGAGGAGCGGGTGGAGATCGCGTACCTGCCCGACGGCGCGGTGGCGATGCGGTCCTCCCTGGACACGGCCACCGTGCTGCGGTACACGGAGGCGGAGTGGCGCGCGTTCGTGCTCGGGGCGCGCGACGGGGAGTTCGATCTCCAGCCGGCGCCCGGCGCGGAGGGCTGACCCCGGGGACCCGGGGGCGCCGCCGCGCGGGGCGTTCCCGGGCAGGGGTGCCCGCGGTCGGGGTGCCCGCCGCACGGGTGCCCGCGGTGGGGGCGTCCACGTGGGGTGTGCCCTCGGGAGTGCCTTCGGCCGGAAGGGGCGTCCCGGGTGGAAAGGGCGTCCCGCAGCGGGGCCCGGCAGGGTGAAGTTCCGACGAGGTCGTCCGCCGGGGAGGCCCTGGTGGGGACCGCGCGTGCGCCGGTCGGTGCCGGATCGGGCCGGGCCCCTGTTCCCGGCACCGGTACCCGGCCCGGGCTCTGCTCCGGCCCCGGGTACCGTCACCTGCCCTCCGCTCCGGGGCGTACGCCCTCCCCCGGCCGGTGGAGGTCACGGCCGGCGGCGGGGCGGTGTCAGTTCCCCGTCATCGACCGTGCCGCCCCGTAGACGTCGAACACGGCGAGGGCCAGCGGGATCAGGGTCAGCAGGACGAAGGACTCGGCGATCTCCGTGAAGCGGCCCCAGAAGGGGGTGACCCCGCGCCGCGCGGTGATCAGGCCGATGGCGGTGACGAGCAGGGCGGACGCGGCCAGCGCGGCCGCCAGCCAGACGCTGCGCAGGTCCAGGGCGGCGGTGTCGCCCCGGAGGGCGTCGGTCCAGAGGCCGTCCGGGGGGTTGAGCGCCAGACCGGTGCCGAGCAGGACGAGGGTGCCGAGCCCGGCGGCGAGCGTCGCGGCGACCTGGACCGTGTAGCGGAACAGGTGGGCGCGCATCAGCAGCGCGATCCCGGTGGCCAGGGCGAGCGTCTGGGCCCAGCCGTCGGCGGAGAAGCCGAGGACCAGCGCGGTGCCCACCGCGACGATCGCGCAGCCGCCGACCAGTCCGGCGAGCAGTTCGTGACCCCGGCGGGCGCGGGCGGCGATCCGCTCGGCGTCGACGGCGTCCGGGAGGTCCGCCCGGCCCGCCGGGCGGGCGCCGCGCGGAGTGCCGGAGTGCCCCTGACCGCCGGTGGGTCCCCGGCCGCCGGTGAGGGCGTCCGGCCCCGTGCCGGAGGAGGCCCCGGGCGGCTCGAAGCCGACGGGCAGCCGGGCGAGGCGCAGGGACAGGCCGGGCAGGAAGGCCAGGGCGCAGACCGACAGCGGCGCGCCGACCGCGGCGGTCTCCACCGGGGTCATCCCGGTCAGCAGCGCGGCGAAGGTGGTGAGCATGCCGGTGGCGGCGGCGAGGACGAACGCCACGAAGGGGCTGTCGCCACCCGGGGACACCAGGGTGAGGACGACGGCGGCGACCAGGACCGCCGCGCAGGCCAGCAGGAACTGGAGCCGTCCGATGCCCTGCCCCTCGGCGAGCGGCACCAGTCCCGAGCCCGCCACGGCGACGCAGGGCAGCGCGCCCAGGCCCAGCGCGACGGCGGCGCCCCGGTCCCCGTAGACGCGGGCGCGGACGCAGGCGAACGTGGTCAGCAGGACGCCGGCGACCGCGGCGACGACGCCCTGGAGGCCGTGCATGTCGTGGCGGATCTGGGAGCTCCAGGCCACCAGGGCGAGCACCACGGGCAGGACGCCCGCCCCTACCAGCCCCGCGGTCCGGGTGTACTCGTCCCGCCAGAGGCTGCGGTCGCGGGTGACGGCGGCGGCGACCGCCTCCGAGACGTCGTCGACGACGGCGGGCGGCAGCGACTCGGCGAAGGGCCGCAGGGCGAGCAGTTCCCCGTCCAGGACGCGCTGGGCGGCGAGGGACCGGTCGCCGTCGAGGACGGTGCCGTCGCGGCGCACCAGGTGGTGGCCGACCGGGGCGTCCTCGGCGGGGCTCGGGCGGGAGAGGCGGAGGATCTCCGGGTGGAGGTCGGCGACGGGCACGTCGTCGGGCAGTGCCACGTCGACGCGGCTGTCGGGCGCCACGATGGTCACCCGGCAGAAGCCGGGTCCCGCGCCGGAGCCGGGCAGCGCCGCCGGGCCGTCCGGTCGGCCGGTGGGCGTGGAGGCCGTGATGCTCACCTGGTTTCCCCCTGTCGGTGGTGCGGGCCGGGCCGTTCGGCCCTCGCCGGACGTGTCGGTGGTGCGGATCGGGTCTGCCTTCGGTCGGGCCGGGGCCGTCGGCGGTCGGCGGTCGGCCGGCTCCGCCGGTGACCGGGGCGGGTGCGGCGCCTTCGCGCACCCCGTCGGCCGACGGTCCCGGCGCGGCCCGCCGGTTCCCGGCACCGCATTCCACGGTCCCCGGCACCGCCCGCCGGTGCGCCGGTGCGCTCCGGCGCCGTCCGTCGGCGTCCTTCGCGTCCGATCATGCCGCAGTGCGGGACCCCCGTCCCAACCGGTCCGCACCATCGGCGGGTTGGGGCGGCCGGGCGCGGCCGGTTCGCATCCGCTCACGCCCGTCGCACGCCCCGCCGTCCGGCCGCGGCGGGGGCGGCGCAGTAGGATCACCCTTCGCGTCGACGTGTGCCGGGCAACGGGCAGACGGGTGAACGAGGCCGCCGGGCAAGGGAATTGATGCGAAGTGAGCCACATCGTCGTCAAGCGTCCACGACGGGCACTGCCGAAGGACGTGCCCACCCACGACGTGCTGGTGCAGCCGCCGCCCGAACTGCCGCGCGGGCAGCGGGAGGGCGCCCTGATGCAGATCCTGCCCATGCTGGGCATGGGCGGCTCGGTGGTCTTCTTCTTCAATCCGCAGGCCCAGCCCTTCATGAAGATCATGGGCATGGTGATGGTGGCCTCGACGATCGCCATGGGCGTCGCCATGCTGGTCCGCTACCGCCGGGGCAACCAGGGGCAACTGGACGACATCCGCCGGGACTACCTGCGCTATCTGTCGCGGACCCGGCAGTCCGCCCGTGAGACCGCGCGGGCGCAGCGGGACGCCCAGTACTACCTGCACCCCTCCCCAGAACAGCTCTGGGCGCTGGTCGCCGAGGGGAGCAGGGTCTGGGAACGGCGCGCCGGGGACGAGGACTTCGGCCAGGTCCGGGTCGGCCTCGGCCCGCAGTCCCTGGCCACCCCCCTGATCGCCCCGGAGACCGCCCCCGTCGACCGGCTGGAGCCACTGACCGCGGACGCGATGCGCCGCTTCCTGGCCACGCACGGCACCCTCGACCGGCTGCCGATGGCGGTCTCGCTGCGCGCCTTCTACCACGTGACCCTCGGCGGCGAGCCCGGCAGCGCGCGCTCCGGCGCACGCGCCGTCGTCGCCTCGCTCGCCGCCCTGCACTCCCCCGACGACCTGGTCGTCGCCCTCGCCGTCGGCGACGCGTGCGCGCCCGCGTGGGAGTGGGCCAAGTGGCTCCCCCACACCCAGTCCAGGACCTCCTCGGACGGCGCGGGCAGCACCCGGCTGATCACCACCGACCCGCTGGAACTGGAGGAACTGCTCGACGACCGGCTCCAGGGCCGCCCCCGCTTCCACCCGGACGGGCCGCCCGTGCCCGACCAGCCGCATCTGGTCGTCGTCCTCGACGGGATCTCCCTGCCGCCCACCGCGCGACTCGCCGCCCCGGAGGGACTCCAGGGCGTCACGGTGCTGGAGGTGGTGCCCGGCGGTCCCGCCGCCGGACGCGGCGACCTCTCGGTCGTCCTCGGCCCGGAGGAACTGCGCCTGGAGTCGGCGGACGGCATGGTCTACGAGGGCGCGCCCGACCGGCTGTCGTACGAGGCGGCCGAGGCTCTGGCCCGCCAGCTCGCCCCGCTGCGGCCGGCATCGGGCGGGGACGACGGTGAACCACTGCTCGCCGACCTGGAGTTCACCGATCTTCTGGCCCTCGGCGACGCCGCCTCCGTCGACACCCGGCGGACCTGGCGGCCCCGTTCGCCGTCGGAGCGGCTGCGAGTCCCGATCGGCGTCGGCGAGGACGGCCGGCCCGTGATGCTGGACCTGAAGGAGGCGGCGCAGGAGGGCATGGGCCCGCACGGGCTGTGCGTCGGCGCGACCGGTTCCGGCAAGTCCGAGCTGCTGCGCACGCTGGTGCTGGGACTCGCGGTCACCCACTCCTCCGAGACCCTCAACTTCGTGCTGGCCGACTTCAAGGGCGGGGCCACCTTCGCGGGCATGGCGCACCTGCCGCACGTGGCGGCCGTCATCACCAACCTCGCGGACGACCTCACCCTCGTCGACCGGATGGGCGACTCCCTCCGGGGCGAGCTCAACCGCCGCCAGGAGATGCTCCGCGACGCGGGCAACTACGCCAACGTCCACGCCTACGAGAGGGCCCGCGCCGCCGGGGCCGCGCTCCAGCCCGTCCCCTCCCTCGTCCTGGTGATCGACGAGTTCAGCGAACTGCTCACGGCGAAGCCGGACTTCATCGAGATGTTCGTGCAGATCGGCCGGATCGGCCGGTCGCTGGGCGTGCATCTGCTGCTCGCCTCGCAGCGGCTGGAGGAGGGGCGGCTGCGCGGGCTGGAGACCTATCTGTCCTACCGGGTCGGCCTGCGCACCTTCTCGGCGGCGGAGTCCCGGTCGGCGCTCGGCGTGCCGGACGCCTACGAGCTGCCGAACGTGCCCGGTTCCGGCTTCCTGAAGTTCGGCACCGACGAGATGGTCCGCTTCAAGGCCGCCTACGTCTCCGGCCCGTACCGCGCGGGGGCGCCGCGCCCGGTGTCCCCCGGCGGGCCGCTGCCCGCCGGACGGCGGCCGGTGCTGTTCACCGCCGCCCCGGTCCCGGTGCCGCTCCCGGCGGTGCCCGCGCAGCGGTCGGAGGAGCCGCCCGAGGGGGCCGACGAGGCGCTCGCCGACACCGTCCTCGACGTCGTCGTGCGGCGCCTGGAGGGGCAGGGCCCGGCGGCCCACCAGGTGTGGCTGCCGCCGCTGGACAGCCCGCCGACGCTCGACGCGCTGCTGCCCGGCCTGGCGGAGGTCCCGGGGCGCGGGCTGGCCCCGCCCGGCCACGAGGGCGCCGGGAGCCTGGTGGTCCCGGCCGGGCTGGTGGACAAGCCCTACGAGCAGCGCCGCGACCCGCTGTGGGTGGACTTCGGCGGCTCCGCCGGGCACCTCCAGATCCTCGGCGGCCCGCAGTCCGGCAAGTCGACCCTGCTGCGCACCCTCATCGCCTCCTTCGCCCTCACCCACACCCCGCACGAAGTGCAGTTCTACGCGCTGGACTTCGGCGGCGGCGGGCTGTCCGCCGTGGCCGGTCTCCCCCATGTCGGCGGGGTGGCCTCGCGCCTGGACCCGGAGCAGGTGCGGCGCACGGCGGCCGAGGTGTACGGCGTGATGACGCGCCGCGAGGAGTTCTTCCGCACGGCCGGCATCCCGTCGATCGCGGAGTTCCGGGAACGCCGGGCGCGCGGCGACATCTCCGCCGACGACCAGCCCTGGGGCGACGTGTTCCTGGTCATCGACGGCTGGGGCAGCTTCCGTACGGACTACGACGGCCTGGAGCCGTTCGTCCTGGACATCGCGGCGCGCGGCCTCGGCTACGGCATCCACCTGATCCTCACGGCGTCCCGCTCCATGGAGGTGCGGGGCAACCTCAAGGACCTGCTGATGAACCGGCTGGAGCTGCGGCTCGGCGACCCGATGGACTCCGAGATCGACCGCCGGGTCGCCGCCCATGTGCCGACGGCCGTGCCCGGACGCGGACTGACCCCGGGCAAGCAGCACTTCATGGCGGCGGTGCCGCGTCTCGACGGCCGCCCCTCCGACGCGGAGCTGGCCCCGGCGACCCGGGCGCTCGCCGCCGAGGCGGCGCGGCTCTGGCCGCGCCCCGGGGCGCCCGCCGTGCGCCTGCTGCCGAGGGAGTTCCCGGCGGACCGGCTCCCCTCCGGCGACCGGTTCCCCCGTCGGGGCGTCTCGTTCGCCCTGGACGAGGACAACCTCGAACCGGTGTTCGTGGACTTCGAGCAGGACCCGTTCCTCCTCGTCCTCGGCGAGGGCGAGTCCGGCAAGTCGAATCTGCTGCGGCTGCTCATCCAGCGCCTGACGGAGCGCTACGACGGGGACTCCTGCAAGCTGTTCGTGGTCGACAACCGCCGTTCGCTGCTGGGTGCCGTCCCGGCCTCCCACCTGGCCGAGTACGTGCCGGTGTCGAACCGGATGCAGCACCACATGGACGCGCTGGCGGAGCTGATGCAGCGCCGCACCCCGACCGCCGACGTCACACCGGAGCAGTTGCGGGACCGGAGCTGGTGGCAGGGGCCGACGGTCTATGTCGTCGTCGACGACTACGACCTGGTGGCCACGTCGACCGGCAACCCGCTGGCGGTGCTCACCGAGATGCTGCCCTTCGCCCGGGACGTGGGGGTGCGCTTCATCATCGCCCGCTCCACGGCGGGCGCGGGGCGTTCCGGCTACGAGACGTTCATGCAGCGCATCAAGGAACTCGGGGCCCAGGGCGTGATCCTCAGCGGCGACCGCGCCGAGGGCGACCTGCTCGGCGGGGTACGGGCGCGGCCGATGCCGCCGGGGCGGGGCGTGTTCGTGTCACGACGCCAGGGGAAGCCGCTGGTCCAGGTGGCACGGGTGGCGGAGGGACCGACGGGAAGGTGACCACCGGGGGCCGGCGGGGCCGCTGCGGGGCTGACGGGACCGGGCCGACGGGACGGGGGCGGGGGCGGGGCCGGCGGGACCGGGGCGGGAGACGGGTGAGCCGGCGAAGGGCCGGGGTGGACGTCTCCCGTGCACGCCCACCCCGGCCCTTCACCGACTCCGGCCGCCGTCGCCGTCGCTGTCGCGATCGCGGAGGTGGTCGCCGCGGTCGCCATCGCGGAGGTCGCCGCGGTCGCGTCGGCCACGCCGGGTACTACGCCAGGTACTTGGAGGCCGCCAGGTCACCGTCCATGTACGTGCCGCCGGACTGGCCCACGACGTGGCCGATGCCCCTCAGCGCCTCGTGGATGTCGGCGGCCTCCTTGTCCCAGGCCGCCAGCTTCTGGTCGAAGGTGCTCTGGGCCTTGCCGACCCAGTACTGCTTGCTGTTGCGCACCAGCTGCCGCAGGTGCTGGATGTCCTCGTCGAGCTGCCTCGCCTCGTTGGCGATGTTCGTCGCCGCGAAGTCGAGACCGTCGTACGTCACCTGCAGGCCGTCCGCGTTGTGGTTCATCCCCGCCTACCTCGTTTCCCTTGCGTATGGGTCCGCCGCGCCGGTCGTCGCGCCGGCGTCCGGCTCATGCCCCGGCCGGTGGTCCACCGGGGGCACCGTGCCACCGGGGCGCCAGGCGGCGTGCGTGGTGCCCGTCGGTGCCCGGGGCGCGGTGCCCGGTGCCCGGTGCCCGGTGTGCCGTTCCTGGTCCGTCGTTCCCGGTGCGGCCGTCACATCGAGCTGAACGGTGACGACTGCACCGTGGGTGCTCCCTCGTAGACGTTGATCCTGTTCACGGCGGCGCGGACCTCGTCCTCCTTGGTGTCCTTGATGTTGCGGGTGGCGGTCATCGCGTCGATGACGTCACCGAGGATGCGGCCCATGTTCTGCAGCGACGTGTTGATCTCGTACTGCTTCTTGTCGAAGGCGGCACGGCCGATGCCCTGCCACTGGCCCTCCAGGCTGTCGATCACCCCGTGCAGGTTGCGCACCCGCTTGCGGATGCTCTCGAACTTCTCGTACATCTCCTTCTGCAGCTTGACTACCGCGGCGTCTTCGAGTTTCTGGTCGACGGCCATGATCGTCGGCCCTCCCTGTCTCCCGTTTCGATCCAACAGTGCGGTTCCGCGGCCCGTGCGGGCTTCACGCGGTGCGGCGCGACCGGCGTACGGCCACGGTGCCGCCGACGAGCACGATCGCGGCGACGGCGGCACCGAGCGCGATCCAGAGGCCGTAGCCGCCGTCCCCGGCGGAGGAGGCGTTCTGCGCGGGCGCCGCCGTCGGCCGGTCCCCGTCCGCCTCGCCTCCCGCGGCCCGCGGCGGCGAGGACGCCGGTACGGAGGGGGACACCGGGGCGGAGGACGGCGGGATCTCCGTCACCAGCGGCTCCCCCTCCGAGCGGTTCCACTCGGCGAGGGGGTCGGAGTAGGCGGGTCCGGCGTCGTACTCCGGGTCCTCCAGCACCTTGCGGGGGCGGACGGTCCCGTACCCTGCGTACTGGGTCGGGTCGTCCTTCGGCCACTTGCGGCTGGCGGTGTCGATCAGCGCCCGGGTCACCTGGTTGGCCGTCCAGTCGGGATGGGCGGACCAGATGAGGGCGGCGGAGGCGGAGACGATGGCGGTGGAGGCGCTGGTGCCCACCAGTCCGTGGCAGTAGGTACTGAACTCGGGTCGGCAGTATCCGGGAACTCCCTCTCCCGGGGCCACCAGATCCACGTACTGACCACGTGAGGAGAACTTCGAGATCTTGTTGTTCCGATTCATGGACGTGACGCCGATCACGTACGGGTAGCCGGCCGGGTAGCCGATGTGCGCGTCGCCCTCTCCGTTGTTGCCCACACCGGCGATCAGCAGCTTGCCCTTCGAGGCGGCGTAGATGAGCGCCCGCTCCATCTCCGGAACGACGTAGTCGGATGAGAAGGACATACTGAGGATCCTGGCATCGGTGTCCGCCGCCGCCCTGATCGCCTCGGCGGCTTGGGCTGTCTTCCCCTTCTCCGCTTCCGAGAGACCACGAAGGACGACGCGGTACGGAACGATCTTCGCCCCTGGCGCGAGTCCCTGCACACCGCCACCCGCCCCGGTTCCCGCGATCAACTCGGCCATGCTCGTCCCATGCCCGGAGAAGTCGTCCGTGGCACCGTAGGCGACGGAGTCGGGAACCTCATCCATGAGCACCTGACCCTTGAGGGAGTCCGTGTTCGGGTTCACGCCGGAGTCGATGACTGCGACCTTGACGCCCTTCCCCGTGCTGGCCTTCCACATCTGTTCGGCCTGCATCGGCCCCAGGTACCACTGGTCCTGCTGAACGTCGAGGGCCGACGCGCTCGGAGCGAAGACCACGCCCGCCGCCGTCAACAGGCCGACGGCGGCGCTCACCACACGTGCGCGGCGCCCGACGCGGGCCCCTGATACGGGCTTCTTCTCGGCCGACCGGCCGGTCACTGCTCTCATGGCGTCGTAGGTCCTCGTTGGGGGTCAGTTGCAGGCCGGCGGCACGCCGGGCGGCTCGTGGGCGGCCGGAGGGCGTTCCTCCTCGTCCCGGCGGGAGGAACGTGCCCCGGCATCCCCGCCCCGGGTCTCCCCGGGCCTGTCCCGCCCGGCGGGGCCGCGCACGAGGCCGGTACCGCCGCGGGTCAGTCCGTTCTGCCGGGCCACGGCGGCGGAGTTGCGCGCGGAGGGGGTCCCGGTGATGGCCCGGGACGGTGCCGAGCCCCCCGGAAGCGCTCTGCCCCCAGAGCCAGGGGCCGCTGCGGAGCCCGGAGCCCCGAGCACACCACGCTGCCCCGGCCGGCGGTCCGCCCGGGGCCTGGCCGCCTCGGCACCGACCACGGTGCCCCGGGACGTCCTCGGCACGTTTCCGGCCGACGTCCCGGCACCGCTCACGGGCCGCCCTCCGACCACACCGTTCGTCCGCCCGGCTCCGGTCGTCGCGCCACCGTAGGGCCTCGGGGCGGGCGTTCCGCCCGGTCGTGCCGTGCCCCCGGGCGCGCTCGGCCCCATGAACGGAGTCCCGGTCGTGGGAGAAACCCCTCTGGCCACGGCCTGTCCGGTCGCGACCGCGCGGCCCGCGGGTCCCTCAACGGTTCCCCGGGCGGGTGCCGCACCGGTCGTTCCGCCCGCACCAGATGCGACCGCGCTTCCCCTCACGGTGAAGGCGCCCCCGCGTGTCCCGCCCGGTCCTGCTCCGGGGACCGTCCCCGAAACCGGCAGGGGCACTCCGTAGCCGCCCCCTGCCACTCCGGTCGGCCCGCCACCCCCGGTGGGGGCGCCCAGGGGCGGGGCACCGGGCGGAGGAGCGTGCGGTGCCGGGACCGACGGGGTGACGACGCTGTCGATCGTCGTACCGACCGTGGGCTCTGCCACCGGCGTCACACGCGAGGCCCCGGCCGGAGGGTTGAAGACCTCCCCCGAGACGTGCGCTGCGGACCGCCCCGCCTCCCTGATCACCGAAGGCGGGCCCGCAGGGTCCGCGGTCGTTGACCGGATACCCGGGGACTCCGCGGACACCACGTCCTGACCTGTGGACGCCGTCGTTCCAGTACCCCTGGGAGCGGTCGAAACATCGCCGCCAGGACCGAAGACATCGCCTGGCTCACCCCGAGTGGGCTGCGGCACGCCCAACTCCGGCATCGTCGTGAAGCGGGGTGCGTCGAGGGACGACAGGCGTTCCTGCGCCACCGCGTAGTAGGACGACAACCGGTTCATCTGGTTGATCGCCTCCTGGCGGTCCTTCTCGACCCGGACCGCGGCGGCGTAGTCCTTGTTCCCGTCGACCCGATCGGCCGCGGGGAGCTGTCCCGGGGGGAGCGCCTTCGCGTCCGGGCGGGTGTCCCGCGGGGGCATGGCCTTGCGCACGGAAGCCAGGCCGACGGCGGCCGCGGTGAGCTGGTCGCCCGCCCCGCCCGCGAAGTCGCCCAGACCGTAGGTGGCCGTGACCAGCGAACGGCCCCACTCGCGGAAGGCGTCCCCGGACCTCCCGACCCAGTGCACCTTCCCGATGTGGCCGTCCAGTTCCCTGGCGGCCTCCTCGATGGCGTCCCGGGCGTCCCACAACGCCCGGCCGGACGACTCCAGGACCTCCGGCTCCGTCCGCTCCACCAGATCGATCATGTCGTTGAGACGGTGGCCCTCGAAGTCGGTGCGCCCCCGCATCGCGCGGCCGACGGGAGTCTCGGTGACCGCCGAGCGCACCACCCCCATGAGTGATCCGCCACCGGGTAACGCCTGCACCCAACGGGTGGTGTCCGTGAGCGAGTTCTGCTGGGCGACCCGCCGCAGGTCCCCCTCGTACCGCTGCCCGGTCATCGTCACAGACCCCCAGCCGTGTCGTCGCCCTGGGCGCGCCGTTCGGGGACGGTCTCCACGAGCCGCTCCGCCCGGAGCCGCGTCTGGATCGCCCAGAACCGGCGCCGCTGCTCCTCCTCGAGGTTGTCGAAGCCCACGTGGGCGCCCCGCACGGCGATCCCGATGGCCTCGATCTGGAGGTGCAGCGTCGTGGAGAGCGAGGTGAGCTTCTCATGCACCCGCTGGTACTCCAGGTAGAGGCCGTGCGCCTCCGGGAAAGCGCTCGCGGCCCCGCTGTTGAGCGCCGTGGGAGCGAAGGTCTGCGCCCCGACGCGCTTCGGGTCGCCGGGCGACCCCTCGAGGTCGCGCAGGACCCCGTCCACCCGCTTCACGAACGTGCCGAGCGCATCGCCCGCCACCTCCAGATTCGCCGCCCGCGCGGCCGACACGCCCCCGACCATGTCCGCTGGAAGCACTCCGCTCCCTCCCCGCTCCACCCCGTGAATGCCCCGGCCGTGCGCCCCTCCGGCGGCCCGCTCCCCGCTTGCACCCGCGGCTTGCACCCGCAACGCGGGCGTCGCGCACTGTGATCACCACTGTAGTCAACGGGTACAACACGGCCAACCGCGTTGTGCGCCAAATGTGTCGGCTTGCGCGAGCGGAGCTAGGGTGCGCCGAGTCTCACTGACTGTTCGTCAAGTCACTGGCGCTGCAACGAGAGATGGTCATGGAGCGACTTCGGGGGCTCCCGTCCGCCCCTTGACCAGGGAACGGGATCTCGCCATCTTCGGGCGTCCCTGCCCCCGTACACCGCACCGACCGGGTCCGACCGCCTGGGCTACGGACCGTTCCGGCAACACAGTTGCTAACTTTGGGCTGTCGTCCGGACACCGCGGAAGCCCCCCGGTTGGGGGATTCCCGCACACGGGGAGGTCGCCGACCATGGCATGGAACGAGTGGGAAGAGCTCAAGGCGGAGGCGCTCGGCCGTCAGCGGGACTCCCCGCACACGCGGTTGAACACCCTGGACGGCGGCTCCTCGGGTGACTCCGGCCTCCCGGGCTCCTACGGGGACCTGAAGGTCACCGATGACGACCTCGCCGGCATCGGCGCCGCCGCGTTCGAACTCCACGACGACCTGTGGGACACGGTCCGCGTCAACGTGCCGAGCAGCGAGGCGGCGGCGGCCGACCTGTCCCGGCAGGGCTTCGCCCTGGGCTCGGGGCTCCAGCACGTCGCTGACCGCTGGGAGGAACAGCTCATGTCCCTGGTGGACGCCTGCGCGCAGATCTCCAACCATCTGCGGGTCACCAAGAAGCTGCACGACGGGGACGAGGTGTACATCCAGCGCCGGCTCAGTTCCATCGCCGCCCTGGACGCCGGGTTCAACGAGCGGACGGGCCGGCCGGACGGGGAGCAGGCCACGTAGCGCACTGCCCGGGCCCCGCCCTCTCGTCCGCCGACCAGCTCATCCCCAAGGACACGCCCCATGGATCTCGACACGCTCCGCGACGCGGACTTCAAACTGCTGGACGACGCCGTCAAGGACTGGTCGACGCTCGTCGGCACTCTGGAGGGCCTGAGGAAGGACGCGGCGGGCCGGCTGCGCGGACGGGCCGAGAAGGCCCGGTGGGGCGGGGTGAACGCCAAGGTGTCCAAGGAGTTCATCGGCAAGACGGCCGACGAGTTCGAGGACGCGCACACCCAGGCCACCACCGTCCACAAGATCCTCAGCGACACCGCCGGCGAGCTGAAGGGCTACCACCGCCGGCTCGTCACCGCCCTGGACGGCGGCCGGAGGAAGGGACTCAAGGTCGTCGGCCACGAGGGCGGTTTCACCGTCTCCTCCGACGCTCCCCCGCAGGAGCGCGGCTCCACGGGCCAGGACTCCGACGCGGGCGCCGTCGCGCTCCGGGACGAGCTCGAGAGGATCCTCAAGGAGGCCACCAAGAGCGACGACTCCGCCAGGACGGTCCTGCGCGCCCTCGCCGACCAGAGCAAACTGGGCTTCTCCGGTGCGAGTTACGGAGACCGGGACAGCGCGGCGGCCGCCATCGCCAAGGCCGAGGCGCTGGCCGAGGTGGCCAGGAAGAACCCGCGCGACGTGACCACGACGGAGTTGGCCGCGTTCAACTCCACCCTCGCCACGTACCGGAACGACCCGCTCTTCGCCGAGACCTTCGCCAGGAACGTGGGCCCGAAGGGGGTCCTCGCCTTCTGGGCGGGCATCGCCGACCCCTTCCAGGCGACCTTCGACCCGGCGCGCGGCGAGCAGGCGAAGCGGCTCCAGAAGAACCTGGGCATCACCCTGGGGCAGGCCACGCTCTCGGACAGCGCGGGGATGGCGAAGTGGAAGAAGCAGATGATCGCGCTCGGGGATCAACGGCTGGAGATCGACGACGCGAGCAACCCGACCGGCTTCGCCACGATGAGCAACCTCATGCGCTTCGGCGACTACGACGACCGGTTCCTGAACGACTACGGCACCAGGCTCCTGGCCCAGGACAAGCAGTTCACGGGTATGAAGTTCAACCTCTGGGTGGGCGGCGCGGCCCAGTCGGACCTGAACCTCTGGAACCACGAGAACGACCGCGGTCGTGACCCGATGACGGGTTTCCTCGAAGCCCTGGGACACAACCCCGACGCCGCGACCGAGTTCTTCGGCGCCCCCGATCCGACGAGCGATCCGAATGCCGACGACTACAAGGTCAACGAGAATCTGAAATACCTCACGCAGCAACGCACCTGGGCGTCGGACAGCTCGTTCCTGGGC
Source organism: Streptomyces sp. NPDC107521 (assembly GCF_055598485.1). NCBI lineage: Bacteria > Bacillati > Actinomycetota > Actinomycetes > Kitasatosporales > Streptomycetaceae > Streptomyces > Streptomyces sp. NPDC107521. Next base: position 35,198 of record NZ_JBVKAT010000032.1, on the reverse strand, counting down.
GACAGCAATCATGTCGCCGGACGGGACTCCCTCGGCCACGCACTGGAAGCGGCCACGACCGGACTCGCCTACGACACGGACATCAAGCACATCCTCGCGACCGGTGGCGCACAGCGCACGGCCGAGACGGCGGCGGTCATGGAGCAGGTCTCGTACCTGTACGGAGGCGAAAAGGGCCCCGAGATGCTGCACAAGCAGCCCGAGCTGGCCGACAGCCTGGGGAAGATGGCCGGTGCCTACATCGATGACATCGACTACAGCCTCTCCGGCGTCGGCGACCACATGCGGAACGAGGAGACCTTCCCGCCCAAGTACCCGGGGCGCGCCTACTTCAGCGAAGCGGGAGCCATCGACTTCCTGAGCGTGCTCGGCCAGAACGAGACCTCCCACGGGGCCGTCACCGCGGCCCAGCACCTCTACACCCTCAGTGTGATGGACGCCAACCCTCCGACGAGCGAGGTCGGCATCGGACGTGCCCACGACGGTCTGATGGTCGGCGCGGAAGCACGCGGCATCCTCGACCATTCGCGCGTCTCGCAGGCGGAGTCGGACTTCAAGGCGGACTCGGAAAAGGCCAACAAGTCGCTGGGGCGCTCGGCCGACTGGATCAAGGCGGGGACGGGAGTCCTGGTGGGAGCAGGCGTCGCGGCCATCCCGATGCCCGGCGCCACGGCGGCGGCAGTGGTCATCACCCCGATCGCCACCAGCACGCTCGGCCAGGTCGTCAACACCTTCATCAACCACGGAATCGACGACACGGTATCGGAAAGGTCACAGGACCCCGCCGAGAAAGGCCAGATCACAAGCCGAAACTTCTATCGAGCCGGGGCCAAGCAACTCGGATCGGCCTACGAATCCTATTCCGCCGGCTTCAAGGACAGCGATTACTCTGCCCCCGAATGGGGAAATCAGATCGAGAGCGCCTACTACACAGTCGGCGCGTCCGAAAATCAATTTCGCGGCCACAACCCTCACAAGGCAGACTAATGCGAACCAGAATGCGTGAAATCACGACGACAGCCGCATTGATCGCACTAACCGTTTCCGCCTGCAGCAACGGTGAGAACAATGAATCCCACTTGAACGCCGCACAGGTCTGCGCATCCTCATTGGACCACGAGGCAGCCAGGTCACTCGAACGCATGGGGGATGCGACACAATTCGACGAAGCCTACGAAGACCCGAACGACGCCTTCTCTTTCGAACTTTCATATCAACTTCTGCACTCTTCCGTAGAAATTAATAGCTGCTACATCACCAGAGCCGAGACAAAAACCAGCCATCCGCTCATCCACGTCAGGTTCCACGCAAGATCATCACTTCCGGAAGCCTCCGAAGGTGATACCCAGCGTGGCGCTGTGAAGTATCCAATCGGCGTGTATGCGTTGACTGACAGAGGAACCGCGGCCACGCTCTACTTCAAGTGCACGACAATCGACCGCGAGAAGAAAAAGACACCGTATGTTTGGGCGTCTCTCTACAGCTCTCCCGACGAGCAGTCCAAGAAAGCAACCGACAAGGATCTGATGACCATTCTCAACTCCATGTCCCGCGCTTTCTCCAGGCATATCGGTTGCGCCGACGAGGCACGGTTGCCAGAGCAAGTACCGGCACCCAGCAATTACTGAGGTTGAGCTTGTGGAGTCGTAGGGGCTGATGGTTCGTCGCCCGTGCGGTGTCACCGGTGCATGCGGTATCCACAGGGGGGTGGTCTGACCGCCGAACGGCAGTAGTTCCGTGAGGAGTTACGGCTCAAGGCAGCCGATCGGTTCGCCCGGGGCGAGGCGAGTACGGTGATTGCCAGGGACCTGCGGGTCAGTGTCCGCTCCGTGCAGCGATGGCGCCATGCGTGGGCCGAGGGCGGCCCGCGGTCCTTGCGGTCGCAGGGGCCAGCGTCGCTCCCGAGGCTGAGCAATCAGCAGTTCACGCAGTTGGAGGCGGAGCTGGCCAAGGGGCCGGCCGCGCATGGCTGGGAGGACCAGCGCTGGACACTGGCCCGTGTGAAGACGGTGATCGGCCGGCGCTTCCATCTGACGTACACGATCCAGGGTGTGCGGAAGCTGTTGGTGCGTAACGGCTGGTCCTGTCAGGTACCGGCCCGCAGAGCGATGGAGCGGGATGACGATGCGGTCGCGGGGTGGGTCAAGGAGGTGTGGCCCCGCGCGGAAGGCTCGCGGCGGCCCGTGGAGCCTGGCTCGTCTTCGAGGACGAAGCCGGATTCTCCATGACGCCGCCGCACGCAAAGACATGGTCGCCACGCGGCCGGACCCCGGTGGTCCGGGTCCGCGGCCGCTCCCGCAGACGGATATCCATCGCGGCGCTGACCTGCTACAAACCCAGCCACCGGTCACGACTGATCTACCGGCCTCGCCGCGACGACGGCAACCGTGACGGGCGCAAGAGCTTTTCCTGGCGTGACTACCGGGACCTGCTGATCGCCGCCCACCAGCAGCTCGGCGGCCCGATCGTGCTCGTCCGGGACAACCTCAACGTCCACAAGGCCGCCGGACTACGGGAGTTCGCCGCCTCCCGGGACTGGCTCACCATCCACTACCTGCCGCCCTATGCACCCGACCTCAACCCCGTCGAAGGCATCTGGTCCCTCCTGCGCCGCGGCTGGCTCTCCAACGTCGCCTTCAGCACTCCCGAACACCTCGTCCAGCGCATCCGACGCGGCCTGCGGCGCAACCAGTACCGCAGCCACCTCATAGACGGCTGCCTTACCGAAACCGGCCTGACCATCAGACCCACCTGAGCAACCCGACGACATCACGAGTTCAAGCTCAGTAGCACTCCGGACGTACAAGTGGCCCCGTTCCAGGGAATGGACGTCATCATCCGTCCGGCGTCCACGTGTCCTGCCCCGCCCCGCGCTTCCTGTCCGCCGGGCTCCGCCGGCACCAGCGAGAACTCGGCACCTTTCGGGGGCGGCTGAGTTCGGGTGGCAGGCCCTGCCCCACGCCTGTCCGCCTTCGCACGGCCAGGCGTACGGCCGGCCTGGCACCGGCACCGCCTACCGGCACATCGTCAAGACCATCGAAGCCCTGGCCGCGCTCGCTACGATCCTCCGGGAGGCGGTCCGGACTGCACCGACGAAGGCATTCGTGCTGCCGGTCGGCACGCCGCTGCCCATCGACCGCATCACCGCGGGCCTCCCGGGGACACGGTCCGGGTCCGCTGCCAGGGGCCCCGGGAGGCCCTTCGCACGGGCCTGAAGGCCGTCATCCGATCCACGCAGAGATTCGAGCCTGGTGGACCAGACCGTCGCAGCCTTCAAGTCCTGGCGCCCCTTCCCCGCGCACCGTTGTGCTCGACCACCCGCATGACCGTCCTTGTCCAGGCTGCCCTCCGTCCGCAACTGGCCCGCTCGGACTGAGGTTGGGGAGAGCTCAGTCCCCCTGGTGCGGACAGTGCTCCTGATGGAGGCCGCCTGACAGGGGCTTCACCCGCTTCTCGGCTTAACTGTCAAGTCCGTCCGCCGGGCGGAAGACGCCGACACATGGACCAGGGAGGAACGGGTTGTTACGTTGCGACGGAGTCGGCAAACACTACGGCGGGGGACGCTGGATCCTCCGTGACGTGAGCATCGACATCCCGGCCGGTGACGTGCTCGCGGTGATGGGCGGCAACGGTTGCGGGAAGTCGACCCTGCTGAGGATCCTCGCCGGACTCACCCCGCCCACCTCCGGAAGCGTTTCGGGCCGACCACCGCACGTCGGCTACGTACCGGACCGCTTCACCGCGCACGACCGCATCTCGGCGATCTCCTATCTCACCCACATGGGGCGTATTCGCGGATTGACCACTCCCATGGCCCGTGCCCGCGGCGACCATCTGCTGGAGCGGCTGTCCTTGGCGGACGGGCGGAACTCGTCGCTGCGCACGCTGTCGAAGGGAAACGCGCAGAAGGTGGCCCTCGCCCAGGCGCTGCTCGTCCAGCCCGAACTGCTCGTTCTCGACGAACCGTGGTCGGGTCTGGACGCCTCCGCCCACCGGGTCCTTGCCGAGTTCATCGACGAAGTGGCCGCACAGGGCGGAGCGGTGGTGTTCACCGACCACCGCGAGGCGACCATCGAGACCCGTGCCGGCGGCGTCTTCGTCATTGGCGGCGGCCGGGTCGTCGCGCAGGGCGGCCGTCACGCTGGGGGTCGGACTCCGACGGTCGCACTGGTCCTGACGCTGCCGCGCACCGGCGTCACGCCCGCCGAGGTGAACTGGTCCGCGCTGCCCGGTGTGGTGGACTCCGCACGGCGTGGCAGGGATGTCGTCCTGCGGGTGACGCGGGAGCACTCGGACGCCGTGCTGCTGACGGCATTGCAGCACCGGTGGTCGGTGGCCAGCCTGACCGGGACCGTGGGGGAATCTGATCAACGATGCGATGTAAGGAGGGCTTCCCAGTGATCGCCCTGGTCCGCTACATGTTCACCGTGCTGTTGCTCTCCCAGCGCTACCTGGCGCCGCTGTTGCTGTTCATCGCTCTGGTGGCCGTGCTGACCAGCAGCGACACCGGCCCGCTCAGCGCGACGTACGCCTCGGTGGCCGGGGTCGTGCTGCTGTGCTCGGTCTGGCTGACCATGGCGGTGATCGGTCTCGAGGACCAGCCGCACCGATCGATCGTGGTCGTCAGTGCAGGCGGCCGTCTGCGCGTTCTGCTCGCGACGGTCGGAACGGTCGCCCTGTGGTGCCTGTTGCTGACGGCTGCCGGTCTGGTGCTGCCCCTGGTGTTCGGAACCCACACGCCCGGCCCTGCGGATCTGGTCCTGGGGATCGAAGCCCAACTCACCTGCGCTTTCACGGGCACAGCCATCGGGCTGGTCTGCTCACGGCTGGTGTTCCGGCGGCAGGGCCACTCACTCGTCCTCGCCCTGGGGCTCCTGCTGGCCGCGCTGCTGGGCAACGGCGTCTCTCCGGTCAACATCATGCTCACCTATCTGCAGAACGCTCCGGACTCGGCGGATGCCCTGGTGCCCACGGGTGTCCTACTCGCGGTCGCTACGGGCTTCCTGGTGGTCGGCACGGCTGTCACCCAGGTGATCAACCGCAGGAGGGCATGAACCCTGCGGTGGTGTGCCGAACCGGCGTGAGCCGGGTGGGGAGAGGCTCAGCCACCGCGGGGAGTCTCGACCAGGGCCGCTCCGGACAACCCCGTCGTCATCCTCAACTCCACGTCCCCTTCTCCGGCCGGTCATCTGGGGGTGCCGTCGAGGCCGGATCGCCCGAGCGGGGGCCTTCGGGCGGGGAGGGCGCACGGTGGGGGCCGGGCGGTGCGGTCAGCCCTTGTCGCGGCGGCGGGCGTCCCGGGTGGCCACCGCGGTGCCGGCCAGGGCGGTCACCAGGACGAGGCCGCCGACGACCGCGTACGTGCCCACGCGGGCGTCACGGGCCTGCGGTGACTCGCCGAGGCGGACCGGGGGCACCGAGGGCGGGCGGGCCGGGAGCAGGCCCTGCTCGTCGGGTGCCGGGGAGCCTGCGGGGTGAGCGGGGTCCACGTCCGTCAGGGCCCTGACGGGGTCGACGACGCCCCAGCCGACGAGGCGGTCGTGGCCGGGGACGGACCGCTCGGCCGTCTGCTCGATCCGGGCGACGATCCGCGCGGGGCTCCACCGGGGGTACTTGGCCTTCAGCAGGGCCGCCACCCCGGCGACGTACGGCGCGGAGAAACTGGTGCCGTTGTCGGAGCAGTGGCCGCCGCCGGGCACGGTGGAGACGATGTCGACGCCGGGTGCCGCCACGCCGACGAACTCGCCGGACTGGGAGAACGGCGCCCGTTCGTTGTTGCGGTCGGAGGAGGCCACGGCGAGGACACCGTCGTAGGACGCCGGATAGGTGGTGCCGACCTTGCCGCCGAGGCCGTCGTTGCCCGCCGAGGCGACCACCACTGCGCCCCGGGCCAGGGCGTGGTCGACGGCCGCCCTCAACTCCGGCTCGGGCTCGACCGCGTCGGCGGTGTCCTGGGAGATGTTGATGACGCCCGCGCCCACGTCGGCGGCGTAGCGGACGGCCGAGGCGAGGGTGTGGGCGGTGCCGTTGCCCTCCGCGTCGTTCTGCTTGACGGGGATGATCGTCGCGCCGGGGGCCAGGCCCACGAAGCCGGTTCCCCGAGCGGGGCGGGCCGCGATGATGCCCGCGACCTTGGTGCCGTGGCCGACCGTGTCGGTGGTGCCCCGGGAGTCGCCGCGGTCGGCCGGTCCGCCGTCGGCGTCCTTGGCGCGGAGGTAGTCGCGGCCCCTGGACGCGTCGACGGCACCGGCGAGTTGGGGGTGGCGGGCGTCGACGCCGGTGTCGATGACGGCGACCTTCACGCCCTCGCCGGTGGACTGCTCCCACAGCTCGTCCAGGTTGACGCGCTGGAGCGACCAGGGGCGGCCCTCGTAGCGCCGCGCGGGGAAGGTGCACCGGCCGCCGTCGTCCGCGCGGGCCGGGGGCGCGGTCCAGCCGAGGGCGGTGGCGGTGAGGGCCGTCGCCGCGAGCACGGCGGCCGGGGTGCGCACGGCCGCGCGCGGGGGCCGCCGGGCGGGACGGACCCCTGGCACGGCGGGGCCCGCCCGGCCGGCCGTCGCCATCAGGACCCCTGCGGCTGCCGGGCCGCCGCCTCGGACAGGCGCGGGCCGGTGGGCAGGAAGGTGGACCACTGGACGGGCACGGGGGACGGGGCCACCTTCTCGTAGCCGAGGCGGACCTGGGCGGTCCTGGCCTCGTCGAGGCGGCGTTCGCGTTCCTCGCCGGAGACGCCGATGCCCCGGTCGTCCACGGCGCTGTCGTTGTTGGCCTGGAGGGCGTAGCGCAGGCCGGTGTCGGTGACGAGGAACACCGCGCCGGCCCCGGTCTCGGTGTTCTGGAACTGCCGGTAGAGCTGTCCGGTGCCGGGGGTGACGTAGGCGCTGGAGGAGCCGGTGGGCAGCGGGGCGGGGTAGCCGGTTCCGGCCCAGGTGGAGAGGGTGGTGGCGCCGGTGCCGGCGTCGACCGCGCGGAGCACGGCGCAGACGGTGGTGCGGCCGTCGGCGGCGGAGGTGTCGTTGACGGTCCGGGGACGGTGGGAGGGCCAGGTGCGCTGGCCCCGGAAGGCGGTGCTGTCGGCGACGGCGCCGGGGCTGACCTGCCGCGCCTCGCCCGCCTGTCCGACGTCCACGAGGGCGCGGCTGTTGAGCAGCAGGGTGGCGGTGAACTCCGAGACGCGGGCCACCTCGCCCTTGAGGACGACGTAGTACTGCATGCGCTGTCCGTCGTACGCCTTGATGACCATGCCGATCCGGTCGTGGGGCCCGAGTCCGGCCGAGGCGCCGGCGGGGGCGCCGGGGGTGCCCGCGACGCGGGGGATGGCGACCGGGTCGCCCCGGTGGAGGGTGTCGAGCCATTCCTGCGAGACGCGTTGCGGGGCACGGCCCTGGGTGTCCAGGGCCTTGAGGAGCTCCGGGTCGGCGGGGTCGGCCAGCGGGTAGGCGTAGCCGCGGGAGTCGACGATGTAGCGGCTGCGGCCGTCCGGGCCGACGACGTGCATCAGATCGCCCCGGGTGAGCCGGCCGCGGCCCTCGGTGCGGGGCCGGTCGCGCTCGGCGAGGACGAAGGCGGCCTTCTGGACGGCCCGGCCGCCGGGCCCGGGGCGCTCGCAGACGGCCCAGCGCGCGGCCCGCCCCGCCTCGTCGGGGGACGGCAGCCGGTCGGGGGCGTAGGGGATGCCGATGGTGGCGCCGTGCGGGAGGTCCCCGCTGTCCAGGACGTCCTCGTCGACGGTGATGACGTCGGTCCGGTCCGGGGACAGGAGGAGCCGGGCGGACGCCATGTTGAGGACCGGGTGCAGTTGTCTGCGGCCGTCCGTCCTCAGCACGACGTACCGGGTGGTGGAGTCGCCGGCGACGATGACGTGCGCGCCGGGTTCGTCCCAGCCCTTGGGCGCGGTGGGGCTGAACAGGCCGATGGCGCCGAAGACGGCCAGGACGACGACGCCGACGACGGCCCCGGGCACGATGGCGCGGAGAGGCTTGGGGGCGTCCTCCTCGGAGCCGGTCGGGGACGGGCGGAGGAAGGACGCGAGCAGGCGGCGTTTGGCGAAGGTGTGGGCGTTCAGTTCGTCGCGCCGTGATGCCATCTGTCCGCGGTCCTCCCCCGTACGAAGCCGTGCCGGGCCGGTGGGGTGCCGACGACGGGCGGTGGTGCCCTGCCTCGCGCGGCCGCGCAACACCGGCTGCCGGGCCGGGTCCCTACTATGCCCTTCGCGTGAGGGTCCGTGTGCGGCGGGTAGGGTGTCCGGCGTCCTGATGCGCGGTCAGTTCCGTGCTCGTCCGGGAGAGTTCGGGGGTCCGAGTGATGGCGTCCACGCCGCGGGGCCCGGTGCGCGCAGCGTCGACGGCGCGCCGGGCGGGGCCGTCCCCGGCCGGTGGCGGCGCGGTGGGTCCGGGCGGGTCCGCCTCCCCCCGCCGGGGGAGGACGCGCGGCGGCCGGGGCGGCTCGCCCGGGCTCCAGCGGCTGGTGCTCCTGGAGTTGGCGGCGGCGGCCCTGGTGTGCGCGTGGCCGGGCGGTCCGGCGGTGCTCGGGGCGGCGGCCGCCGTCGCGGGCGTCCTCCTGGTACCGGCCCTCGTGCGACTGCGGGGGCGTTCGCTGCCCGAGTGGCTGCGCGGCCGGCTGGCCCTGCGCGCCCGGCTGCGCGCGGTCCCGGACGCACCGCTGCCGCCGGACGTCGACCCCGCCCTGGCCCCGGCCGTGGAGTGCGATCCGTCGTTGCGGACGTACCGGTACCGCCGGGACGACGAGGGGCGGCCGGTGGGCATGGTGGGCGACGGGAGCTTCCTCACGGCGGTCCTGCGGGTGGAGTCGGGGGCGGTCGCGCCCCGGGGCGGGCAGGGCCGCGTGCCGCTTCCCCTCGCCCTGGTGCGGGACGCGCTGGAGGTGGACGACGTCCGCCTGGAGTCGGCGCAGGTGGTTCTGCACACCCAGCCCGCGCCCGCCCCGCACCTGCCCCGGGAGTCGGTCGTGGTGACCAACTACGCCCAGCTCCAGGGGGACACGGCGGTGCCCGCGGTGCGCATCGTGTGGATCGCCCTGAAGTTCTCCCCGGAGCTGTGCCCGGAGGCGGTGGCCGCCCGGGGCGGAGGGCTGACCGGGGCGCAGAAGTGTCTGCTGCGCGCCGCCGAGCACCTCTCCAGCAGGCTGGCGGGGGCCGGGTTCCGGGCCGGTGTGCTCACGGAGGAGGAGCTGTCGGCGGCGATCGCCACGTCCGCGTGCGCCAACCCGCTGGTGACCACCGGTCCCGGCCCGGCGGGCGCCCCCGCTCCGCGCAGGACCGCCGAGTCCGCACGCAGTTGGCGGTGCGACAACCGGCGCCACACGACGTACTGGGTGCGCCGGTGGCCCCGGCTCGGCGGAGCGGGGGGCGGACTGCCGGAACTGGTCGCCCGGTTGACATCCGTCCCGGCCCTGGCGACCACCTTCAGCCTGACGCTGGCCCCGGCGGGCGCCCGGGAGGCGGCGGTCACCGGGCACCTGCGGGTCACCGGGCGCAGCAGTACCGAACTGTCCGAAGCACGGTGGGCGTTGGAGCGGGCCGCGCGCGAGGCGCGGACCGGGATCGTCCGCCTCGACCGGGAGCAACTGCCCGGTGTGCTCGCCACCCTGCCCCTCGGAGGCGCCCGCTGATGTCCGTGACCGCGTCGCCGACGCCCGGCGGTCCCGAGGGGCCCCGGCCGTCCGGCTCCGGAATCCTGCGGCGGCTGCGCGCCGGGGCGGGCCTGTCGGGCCCCCGGCATCCGCGCCATGTGCTCTCCCTGTCCCGACTGGACGCGCTGGCCGTGCCGGTGGGGGACGACGGGGTGGTGGTGGGGGTCGGCTCCGACGAGCGGCCCGCGGTGCTCGGGGTGAATCGTCCGGCGCCGTTCGACATCCTGTTCATCGGCGGCCTGTGGACGGCCCAGGTGCTGGCGCTGCGGGTGGCGGCGACGGGCGCCCGGGTCGCGGTGGAGACGGGCAGGCCGGAGCACTGGGCCCAGGTCGTGCGGGCCGTCGGCGGCGGGCAGTCCGGCATGACCGTGCACGACGTGGGGCGGGTGCCTCCGCAGGGGGCGTCGGCGATGAGCCCGGTGCTGGTGGTCCGCGACTGCGGGATGCGTCCGCCGCGCGGCCGGGTGACGGCGGCGCCCTGGCAGTCGGTGCTCACCGTCCTGCCCTATCTGAGCCCGGTGGCACCCCGGTTGATGCGCCAGGCGCGTCTGACGGGGGTGCAGCGCGTCTCCCCCGACGAGGCGGAGCGGATCGGCCGCGAGGCACGGCTGCCCCGGGACGAGTACGAGGCCCTGCCCACCCTCGCCGACGGGGTCACGCTGTGGTGCGCCGGCCGCGAGCGGCGGTATGTGATGACGCGGCCCACGGACGCCGAGGCCGGACTGCTGGGCGCGCCGCGCCGGATGGACTGACCCGGGCGCTCCGGCCGCGCGGGACGGTCCGCCCGCTCCGGTCTCCCCGTGCGGACGGACCCGCGGCCCGGCGGGCACGGCGTCCGGGGCCGCGAACGGGGTATGTTCCGGGCGCGGTTGGTTCCGCGCGGGGCGGGTCGGTGGCCGCCGGGGCTGCCGGGGCGGCGTCGCGGGTGATTAGGCTGGGTACCGGCGCGGCGCGACGCCCGGGAACGGCGTCGGCGTCCCGGGGGACCGGTGGGACCGGACGCCCCCGAACGGCCTCGGACAACTGCGGATGACGAGCAAGGGTCGCCCCCGGTACGGCAGTCGGATGCGCGACCACACCAGGAGGAACTGTGAGCAGCGACCGGGACGGGACGCGCGGGGGCTGGGCGACGCCCGGCGACGACCAGCCCGACGCGGAGTCCGCGATCGAGGCGACGGGCGAGTTCACCATCGACTACGCGCCACCGGCCTGGTACACGCAGAACGCGACCGGCATGACACCACCGTCCGTACCGCCGGGGGCCGTTCCGCCGGGGGCCGTTCCGCCGGGGGCCGTTCCGCCAGGGGCCGGTGTTCCGGGGGCCATCCAGCCCGGACCCGGTGGTCCGGGGCCCGTTCCGCCGGGGGCCATGGCGACGGGGCCGGCCCCGTCGGAGGCCTTCGGTCCCCGCGCGGCGGGCGGGGCCGCTCCGGGGCCGGCGGACCCGGCACCGGCCGCCCCGCCCCCCTTCCCCGGCACGGCCGTCACGCCTCCCCCGCCGCCGTCCGCGCCTCCGGTGACCGGGGCGGTGGGGGTTCCGGGCCTGCCCGTGGGAAGCGGGTTCGAGCCCCAGGGAGCGGAGCCGGGGTTCGGGTCCGGCGCCGGTGGCCTGGAGAGCGGGGCGACCATCCGGTTCTCGGCCGCCGCGCTGAGGCGGGAGCCGGCGGAGGCCGTCGCCCCGGCCGGGGCGCACCCGGAGGCGGCCGACGGCTCGGGGCAGCCCCCGGCCGGGGAGCCGGAGGGTGCGGGCACGGCTTCCCACACGGACCCGGACGCGGGTTCGTACGCGGGCACGGGCGGGGCGGGAGCGCTCGGTGCCGGGGAGTCGGCCGGGCAGACCGGGACCGCTTCGGGGACCGCAACCCCCGGGGGACCGGAGGCCGCCGGTGAAACCCGTGTCGACGGGGCGGCCGAGCCTCCCGGAACCACCGGAGGCGTGGCCCCGGCGGCGGAGGCACCGGACGGGAGCGACGCCGGGGGCGACGAGGGAGAGGGCGCGCGGTCCGGACTCCGGGCGCCCGCCGGGCCGGACGACACGGCGGAGGACGGGGTCGGCACCGGCGAGGCCGGCGCGGGCAGCGCGGGCAGCGCGGGCAGCGCGGGCAGCGCGGGCAGCGCGGGCAGCGCGGGCAGCGGCACGGTCGACACCGCAGGCGCTGTCCCCGTGAGCACCGTCCCCGCGGGCACCGGCGAGGGTGGCGCCGTCCCCGCAGGCACCGCAGGCAGCGCAGGCAGCGCAGGCAGCGCAGGCAGCGCAGGCGCAGGCACGGTCGGCGGCGCCTTCGGTTCCGGGACGCCGGACGGCGAGGCTTCCGCCCCCGACGGCGACACCGGCACGGAAACGGGCTCGGACCCCGGCCTCGGCGCCGCCCCCGACCTCGGCACCCCTCCGGACACCGGCACCGGCCCCGGTTTCGTCACCGGCCCGGGCTCCCCCACCGGCACGGACACCGCTTCCCGCGCCGACCGCGCCTCCGTCCCTGACGGCGGACCCGTCCCGGATCCAGGCACCACAGCCGCGCCCGCTCCGGACACCGGCGCAAGCACCGTCCCCGGCCAGAGCCAGAGCCAGGGCACCGGCACAGACAGCGACGCCGCCCCCGACACCGCTATCGGCACCCCCGGGAGCACACCCCGCACGGACGCCGAGGCGGCCCCGGGAACCCCGCACCAGGGCGCGTCCCCGGGCACTGCCCCCTCCGTCGGCCTCCCTCCCGTCGGCGCCGCCGACACCGCCTCCGGCGACGGCCCGCCCGGTGGCGCCCCGTCCCGGAGCACCTCGTCCCCGGGCACGCCTCCCCAGGGCATCACGGCCCACGGCACCCCGCCCGGGGACGCCGCACCGCGGGCCGCGACCCCGGCGCCGCCTCCGGCCGCCCCCGCCTCGGCGGACCGGTGGCCCCCGCATCCGCCGGTCCCGGCCCCCGCGACGGAGGAGCGGGCGGTGCCGCTGCCGCCGTCCCCATACCAGCCGCAGGCCCCGCAGCCGGCGCCCGCCGCGTGGGACCCCGCGCCCGCCGTGCCGCGCCCGCCGACGGCGCCTCCGCCCCCCGCCGGGTACGGCTTCCCGCCCCCGGCCGGGTACGGCTTCCCACCCCCGGCCGGGTACGGTTTCCCGCCCCAGGGCTCCGCGCCCCCGGTGGCGCCCCCGCAGACGGCATCCGTGCCGGGCGTGCCGCAGCCGCCCGCGCAGCCCACCGGCCACGGCTTCCCGCAGCCCCCGGTGCCGCACGAGTTCGCCCCGCAGGCCGCCCGGCCGCCCCACGGCGCGCAGCCGGCGCAGGCCCCGCAGTCCCCCTACGTCCCCCCGCAACCCCCGGCGCACCAGCAGCAGCCCCACCAGCCCCCGGCCGCGCCCCCGGAGGCGCAGCAGGCACAGCGGGTTCCTCCGGCGCAGCGGCCCGCCCCGCAGGTCCCCCAGCCGGCCCAGCCACCGACGGACCCCCGGCTCGGGTCCGCCTGGCCGCAGCCCATGCGGCACGACCAGCGGCAGCCCACCAACCCGGGTGCCGCACCCCTGGGTTACACCGCGGCCGTCGAGCTGTCGTCGGACCGGCTGCTCAACACCAGGCGGCAGAAGCCCAAGAGCACCCGTCCCGTGGGCGGTTCGCGCTTCAAGCTGGGCGGCCGGAAGGAGGAGGCCGAGCGGCAGCGGAAGTTGCAGCTCATCCGCACGCCCGTGCTGTCCTGCTACCGCATCGCGGTCATCAGCCTCAAGGGCGGCGTCGGCAAGACGACCACGACCACCGCCCTCGGCGCCACCCTCGCCAGCGAGCGGCAGGACAAGATCCTGGCCATCGACGCCAACCCGGACGCGGGCACGCTGGGCCGCCGGGTCCGCCGCGAGACCGGGGCCACCATCCGGGACCTCGTCCAGGCGATCCCGTACCTCAACTCGTACATGGACATCCGGCGGTTCACCTCACAGGCGCCGTCGGGGCTGGAGATCATCGCCAACGACGTCGACCCCGCCGTGTCCACCGCCTTCAACGACGAGGACTACCGGCGCGCCATCGACGTGCTGGGCAAGCAGTACCCCGTCATCCTGACCGACTCGGGCACCGGACTGCTCTACAGCGCCATGCGCGGCGTGCTCGACCTGGCCGACCAGCTGATCATCATCTCGACGCCCTCGGTGGACGGGGCCAGCAGCGCCAGCACGACGCTGGACTGGCTGTCCGCGCACGGGTACGCCGACCTCGTCTCCCGCTCCCTGACCGTCATCTCGGGGGTCCGCGAGACCGGCAAGATGATCAAGGTCGACGACATCGTGGCGCACTTCCGGACGCGGTGCCGGGGGGTCGTGGTGGTGCCGTTCGACGAGCACCTGGCGGCCGGTGCCGAGGTCGACCTCGACATGATGCGGCCGAAGGTCAGGGAGGCGTACTTCACCCTCGCGGCCATGGTCGCGGAGGACTTCGTGCGCCACCAGCAGTCGCACGGCCTCTGGACCTCCGACGGCAACCCGCCCCCGGTGGCCGCCCCGCCGCTGCCCGGGCAGCAGGTCCCCGGCGCCCCGGCCCGGCCGGACGTTCCCGGCCCGTACCCGCAGCAGCAGGCCCAGCAGCAGCCCGGGGAGCCGTATCCGCAGCCGGGACAGCCCCACCCGCAGCCGGGCGGGCCGTACGCCCCCCAGCAGCAGGCCCAGCCGCCCCACCCCCACCAGCAGGGCGGGCAGCCGTATCCGGGACAGCCCCTTCCGGGCCAGGCACCGCACCCGCCGGGCCAGTAGGGACAGAGCGAAGGGCGGCCGGCGCACCGCGCACCGGCCGCCCTCGGACGTCCTGGACACCGCTTCTCACGGCACCCCGCGCCGCACACCCGCCGAAACCGCGCCGGCCGGAGCCGTACGCCCCCGGCGGAGCCCCGTGGCACGGGACCGGGCACGATCCCGCCCGGCGGCCGCTTCCGACCGGCGATGCGGTGCCGCACGGCGACACCGCACGGCACGGGCGGGAAGCCTCCGGGCGGGAGGGAACCCTCCAGGGTCTTTCGCTCGGATCGGGCCGGATCGGGGAGCGGGGTCCGGCGCCGTGCGTCGCGAGGCGGAGGAGGGAGTCGGGGCGGAGCCCCGGCGACCGACGGCAACGCGGCGAGGTGCGGCGCCAGGGCCCGCGAGCCCGGCATGATCCAAACGAGAGGCCCTAGGTGGGCGGCCGTTCGGCGACGGCGAGCAGCTCGCGGCAGCGCGCCACGTCGGCGGCCATCTGCTCCAGCAGTGCCTCCAGCGTGTCGAACCGGGCCTGCCCCCGGACGAAGGCCAGGAAGTCGACGGCGACGTGCAGCCCGTACAGATCGAGGCCGACGCGGTCGATGGCGTACGCCTCCACCGTGCGCTCGGTGCCGTCGAACTGCGGGTTGGTGCCGACGGAGATCGCCGCCGGCATCACCTCGTCCTGGGCGTGCAGCCACCCGGCGTAGACACCGTCGGCCGGGATGGCGGTGTGCGGCAGCGTCTCCAGGTTGGCCGTGGGGAAGCCCAGCTCGCGACCGCGCTGGGCGCCCCGGACGACGATGCCCTCGACGCGGTGCGGGCGGCCCAGGATCTCGGCGGCGCCCCGCACGTCGCCCTCGGCGACCAGACGGCGGGTGAGGGTCGAGGAGAACGGCTCGCCGCCGCCCGCCTCGCCGGACACGTACAGGTCGATGACCTCGACCTCGAAGTCGTAGACCTTGCCCTGTTCGGCGAGGAAGTCCACGTTCCCGGTGGCGCGGTGGCCGAAGCGGAAGTTGGGGCCCTCGACGACGGCCTTGGCGTGCAGCCGGTCGACCAGCACCTTGACCACGAAGTCGGCGGGCGACAGCTTCGAGAACTCCGGGGTGAAGGGCAGGATCAGCAGCGCGTCCACGCCCAGCCGCGCCACGAGTTCCGCACGGCGGTGGTGCGGGGCGAGCAGCGGCGGGTGGCTGCCGGGCCGGACGACCTCGCTGGGATGCGGGTCGAAGGTGACGACGACGGCGGGGACGCCCAGTTCCCGGGCGCGGTCCACCGCGTGCTCGATGATGAGCTGGTGCCCCCGGTGGACACCGTCGTAGGAGCCGATGGTGACGACGCTGCGTCCCCAGTCCTCGGGGATGTCCTCCAAGCCACGCCAGCGCTGCACTGTGTCTGCTCCTTGTCGCAAACTCGTCGAAGTCGAAGCCTCTTACGCGACTCTAAGGGTGCCATGCCCTCGGGCCCCCGCCCGCATCGGCATGGACGCTGTGACGGTCCGCACGTCGACGGGGGCCTCCGGGAGGCCGTTCCCGGGCCCGCGCCGGGGGCGGTGTGCGGGGCGGTGCACGGCCGCGGCGGGGCCGGTCGGGCGCGGTACGGGGCCGGTGCGACCGCCAGGGGCACGGGCACCGGCGGGGTCGCGGCCCCGCACCGGCCGGGCCGGGAGCGGGGGATGATCCGGCACCGTTCGGGCGCGGACCGGGCGCGGACCCCGCGCCGACCCGGCGCGGAGATGGCGCGGATACGGGCCGGTGCGGCGCAGGTCCGGCGCGGACGCGGGCCGGTGCGGCGCGGGACCGCACCCGCCGCCGACGAGCCGGTGGGCGCGGACCCGCGACCAGCGCGCGGTCGGAGGGCCCTGCGGCGCACCCGCGACCGCCCCGGCCGCCGACCCGGACCGCGGACGCCCGACCGCCCCGGCCGTGGGGCGTCGGCGCACCGGCGGTCGACCGGAGGGGGCGCCCCGGCAGCCGCCGTCACCGCCGGTCCGCACCCCGGCGAGGCCGTACCCCGCCGCACCCCTCCTCATCCCCGCGCCCCCGGCCGGGCCGGACCGGGACCGGACCGCGCCGGGGTCCGGGGCTCCGCCGGTTCCTCCACGGTGCGGCGGGTGTCCGGACCCACCAGGGGCGCCCACTCCCCCGGCGCGGCACGGAGCCATCCGGCGAGGCGGGCGGCGAAGCCCGGGAGATGGCGGGCGAGGTCGGCCAGGGCCCGGTCGAGGCGTTCCGCGCCGTCGGGGGTGCGGCCGAGGAGCAGGCCGGTGCGGTGGACGAGGGCGGGCAGGTCCCCGGCGGCGCAGCGGGCGGCGGCGGCGCGCAGCAGGGCGTCGAGGACGGCGGGGTCGCGCTCGTGGGCCAGCAGGTGCGCGCACAGCTCGCGGCGGAGGTGGTCCCGGGCCGGGGTGCCGGTCCCGTCGGGCGCGAGGACCCCGGCGAGGGCGGCCCGCACCGGCTCGGGCCCCCGGTCCAGCAGCCGGGTGACCAGGGGGCGCAGCGGGGTGCCGGCCGCGCCGTCCCGGCCGAGGGCGCTGTCGAGGTGTCCGGCGAGGTGCCCGGCGGTCCCGGGGTGCTCCGCGGCCACGGCGGCGACGAGGTCGGCCACCCGGTGGGCGAGGCCGGGCGGGGTGGCGTCGAGGAGGGCACGCAGCACGGCGTCGGCGTCGGGTCCGCGCAGCAGCCGGGTGCGGAAGGCGTCGAGGACGGGCTCCGGGTGGTCGGGCAGCGTGGCGGCCACGGCGGCGGCCGGCAGACAGGGGTCACCGGCGGTGAAGTGGACCAGGGCGCGCGGGAGATGGCGTCCACGGCTGCCGGGGTCCTGGAGCAGCAGGGCGAGCGCGCCGCCGTGCAGGGTGGCGTCCGCGGGGCGGGCGAGGAGGGCGAGGGCGGCGTCGCTCAGCAGGGCGCGGTCGGCGGCGGTCCGGGTGTGCGGGGCGGCGAGCAGGCCGTTGGCGACGGCCGCCGCGCGCCGGTCGGGCCGCTCGTCGCGGGACCAGCGGGCGACGGCCCGGCAGAGGGCGGCCGGCTCCTCCTCGGCCAGGACGGCGAGGAGTTCGTCGGCCCGCCGGTGCCCGCACCTGGCGAGCACTTCGACGAGGTGGTCGGGGGCGCGGTGCCGGTGGGTGTGCAGCAGGGCCTGCGCGGCGGTCGCCACGGTGGCGTGCGGGGTGGCGGGCAGCGGGCGGTCGTCGTCGAACCACCGTGCCAGGAGCGGCTGTACGGCGACGGGGTCGGCGGTGAGTTGGCGGGCGGCGGCGTCGAGGTGGCGGGCGGCGGGACGGTGCGGGGGGCCGTCGGTGGGGACGACCCGGCGCAGCAGGTCGAGCCGTACGGCGGCCGGCAGCCGCAGGCCGGTCCAGAAGGCGGGCCCGAACCGTCCCGGGGCGTCCCGCTCCCCGCCGCCGCGTTCCGCGACACCGTCCGCGAGCATCCGCAGCACCTCGGTGTACGGCGTCGCGTCGGGCACCCGGGTCAGGGTCCCGGCGAGCAGCCGGG
Source organism: Streptomyces sp. NPDC107521 (assembly GCF_055598485.1). Taxonomy (NCBI): domain Bacteria; kingdom Bacillati; phylum Actinomycetota; class Actinomycetes; order Kitasatosporales; family Streptomycetaceae; genus Streptomyces; species Streptomyces sp. NPDC107521. The sequence continues at coordinate 17,336 of NZ_JBVKAT010000032.1, read as the reverse complement.
CGGCCCACCAGGAGTCCGGCCCGGCGTCCAGGGCCTGCACCAACTCCTCCAGCGTGAGTGCGAGTTGGGGGGTGCCGTGGTGGCGGGCGAGCAGCAGGAGGGCCTCGGCGACGGGGCCGATGCGGTGGTGCGGCACGGGCGGGCCGGCGGCGTCCCGTCCTTCGCGCCGCCGGTGCACGAGGACGCGGAGCGCCTCGTCCAGATCGAGGTGACCGCCCTGGACCCAGTCGGCCAGTTCCTCGTGGGCGAAGCGGTAGCCCGCCCCGGCGGGCACCAGCAGGCCCTCGGCGAGCACGGCGGAGGCCCAGCCGGTGACGCCGCCGGGCCGGGCGGGCGCGGGGCCCCACGGGAACACGGCCTCGAACGACTCCCGGTCCAGCTCGCCCTGGCCGGGCCCGAGGCTGCGCCGCGCGGCCTCGTGGACCCGGCCGGAGACCCTGGCGGCGAGCCTGCGCACGGCGGTGCCGGTGAGGCCGTTCCCGGCGGCGAGCCGGGCGGCGATCCGCAGGCACATCAGGTCCAGGTGGGCGGCGAAAACCGTGTCCCGGTCGACCCGGACGGGCGGCGGCGGGCCGGGGAGCGCGGCGTACACCTCCGAGAGCAGGCGCAGGGTGAGGGGGTGCCGCTCGTCGGCGGGCGACAGGACCCCCTCCGGCACCCGGTACCGCCCGCGTGCCTCCCGCGCCTCGTCCGCCCCGAGGTCCCCGAGCACCACGCAGGGCGGCAGCCCCCCGCCCCACGCACCGCCCCCCACAACGGCGACCACCCCGGCCCCCCGGCCCCCACCACCTCCGTGGACGGAGCCCTGGTCACCAACCCCGTAGGGGGAGCCCTGGTCAGCAATCCGGAACGGGGGACCCTGGCCACCGGCCCCGTACGAGGACCCCGACCCACCGGCCCCGTACGGCGAGTCCGTATCACCGCTCCCGTAGGACTGACCCGGCTCACCGACCCCGTACGGAGAGCCCGGGTCAGCGATCCCGTAAGGGGGGCCCGGGTCACCGGCCCCGCACGCCGGGCCCGGGTCACCGGTCCCGTGCGAGGGACCGAGGTCGCCCCTCCCGCGGGGAGAACCCGGGTCGCCGCTCCCATACGGAGAACCCGGCTCACCGGTTCGGTGGGAGGAGCCCGGATCACCGATCCCGTACGAGGACCCCGACCCGCTGCTCCCGTACGAGGACTCAGGGCCGCGGGTCCCGTGCCGGGTGCCCGGGTCACCGGCCCCGTACGGCGAGTCCGGATCACCGCTCCCGTAGGACTGACCCGGCTCACCCCTCCCGTGGGCGGAACCGGGGTCACCGATCCCGTGCGACGATGCCTGTCCGCCGCCGTCGTACGGGGAGGCCCGGACCCACTGCTCCACCGCCGCGCCGCCACCGGCGCCCACCGCTCCCGGCCGTCCCGGCGCGGGCGGTTCCGCACCCGCCGGTCCTGGCCCGGCGGCGTCCCGCTCCCCTGCCGCCGGGTGCGTGGGGTGACCGGCGGGGCGGCCCTCTCCCGGACGGTCACCCCGCGTCGGCTCCCCGGACGCGCCCGGACCGACCGCGGGCGCGCCAGCGCCCGCCGCTCCGCCCGCCCCGGCGGTCCTGGCGGTCCCGGCGGCACCCCGCCTCCCCGTCTCTGACACCCGATCCCTCAGAGGACCGCCCCCGGGGAAACCGCCTCCCGGCCCCTCACGCTTCTCCGGCCCCCCGGGCGCTCCCGGACCGGCCGCCCGCCCCACGTTCCCGTACGCTCCCCCCGCCCCAGTGGCGCCGCGCCCCCACCTCCCCGGCACCCGGTCCACCGCCGGACCGCCCCCGGGAACACCGTCTCCCCGACCCGCGCCCGGGCCACCCGCACGCCCCACGCATCCGCGCGCTCCCCCCGCGCCCTCCACGGCACCCGGTCCCCCGTCCGCCGCGGCTCCCGGGCCGTGTCCGGTGCCGTCGCCGTACCCGGTGCCGTCGCCGTGTCCGGCCCGCTCCCCGGCGGATCCCTCGCCCCCCGGGTCCCCCGGCCCCGTCCGGTGGCCGGAACCGCGTCCCGTCCACGTGCCGCCCGGCGGCAGCCGCACCGTGCCCGGTGTGTGGAGCAGTTCCGGGGGGAAATGGGCTCCCGCGCGCTCCCAGTACTCCGGGCGGCAGGCGACGACCAGGCGGGCGCCGGTCTCGTGGAGCCAGGTGGCCGTGCCCCCGGTCCAGGCGGGGAGGCGGTGGGCCAGCAGGGGCGGCATCTCCTCGGGACCGTCCAGGAGCAGCAGCAGGGGCCGCCCGGCGGCGCGGGCGAGGCGGGCCAGCCGGTCCGGGGTGATGACGCCCAGCCCGGCGGGGCGGGGGCGGCTGCCGTCGGCGGCCACGATACGGGCGGCCCGTGCGAGGGCCCGCCGCGCCGCGTCCGCGACGGAGCCGTCGTCCGCGCGCAGGTCGGCGCCGCGCAGCCACAGCGTGGGGGCCGGGCGCGCGCCCCGGGCGCGGCGGGCGACGAGGGCCGCCAGCTCCGTCGTCCGGCCGCTGCCGGGGGCTCCGACGAGGGCCAGCACCTCGGCGCGGCCCGCCGCGAAGGCGGCGAACTCCCGTGCCGGTGCGGCGCGTTCGACGGGCGCCACGGTGCCCAGGCCGGTGCCGTCGCGGCCGGGCGGGCCGTCCTCGCCCACCGAGGTGGCCGTCAGTTCGAGGACACCGGCCAGATTGAGGTCGGCGCCGTACGCGGGCACCGTGGCGGCGTTGTCGGCGAGCAGTCCGGCCAGCGGACCGCCGTCGGCGGGGCGCAGCGGCACGGCGAAGCCGACGTCGCGGTGGCCGGAGGCGAGGGCGGTGCCGAGGACCCCGAGGACGGCGCCGGTGGCGGCGTCGAGGACGGGGCCGCCGGCCGCGCCGCCGCCGAGCCGCAGCGCGTCGCGGCCCGCCGTGCCCATCGCCAGCTCCAGCGCGCCGCGCAGGCGGTGGAAGCGGTCGGTGGCGGTGTAGGTGACGTCGGTGGTGCCGAGGACCCGGGCCTCGCGCCAGCCCCCGGCGGGGATCCGGACGTAGGTCCCGGGGTCGGCGCGGTCGCGGACGGTGAGCGGCAGCGGACGGCCGCCGAGGCCCTCGGCGCGGACCAGGGCGAGGCCGAGGCCGGGCAGGGCGGTGACATCGGCGGCGGAGACGACCCGGCGGTGGTCGCCCGCGCCGTGCAGGACGAGCCGGGAGACGCCGTCGACGGCCTCGTGGCTGGTGATCACGGTGCCGTGGTGGTCGGCGGCGAACCCGGTGCCGCGCGGGCGCCCGGCCAGGTCGTGGACGCGGACCAGGGCGTCGTCCGGGGCGGGCGGCGCGGCAGGGGGCCCGGCCGGTCCGGGACCGGGGAGGCCGGGCCCCCGAAGCTCGCCCGGGGACCGCCGCGGGCTGCCGCCCGCCTCCCGGGACCGGTTCCGCGACGCCATCGTCGACCCTCCCCGCCGTACCTCCGTGCTCCGTCCCCGACGGTAGGCGGGTGGTGTTCGGCGGGACAGTTCCCCGGGTGAACGCGCCCCCCTGCACTCCCCCGGTTCGCTCCGAGCGCCCGGCCGGACGGGTGAGTCCGGCGGGGTCCCCGACCCGTCCCGGGACGCCCGGACCAGGGACGGCGCGGAGCGGGGGCGCGCGGGCGCGGAAGGGGTCGCGGGGCGGCGGGGCGCCGCCGGGAGCGGCCGGGCCCCGGCCGGGGCCGCCCGGCGTGCGCCGCGCGGCCCCTTCCCGGGCGCCGCCCCCGCCACCGGGCACGCGGGGCACACGGGGCGCATCCGCCCGCGCCCCGGTAGGCCCGCTCGCACTTCGGCCGGTCCGCCCCGCTCGCGCACCGGCCGGGACGGGGCCGCTCCGGTCGGCCGGCTCGGCACGGTCCCATGCCGGTGGGCCCGTCCCGCTCGCCTGCCGTCCGGCACGTCCCGCCCCGGTCGGCTCAGCCGAAGACGGCCAGGCTCTTGGCCCTTCCCCGCTCCTCCTCCACCAGCGCGAGGAGGCGTCCCTCGGGCGCGAAGACGGCGACGGCACCGGCGCCCGCGTACTCCCCGGGCATGTCGAGCCGTACGCCGTTGGTGAGCAGCCGGGCCCGCCGGGCGTCGACGTCCCAGCGCGGGAAGGCGGCGGTGGCCGCGTCCGCGACGGGCATGACGGTCAGCTCCTTCTGGAGCTGGTCCAGGGTCCGGGCGCCGTCGAGCTTGTACGGCCCGACCCGGGTGCGGCGCAGCGCCGTGAGGTGGCCGCCGACGCCGAGCCCTTCGCCCAGGTCGCGGGCGAGGGCGCGGATGTAGGTGCCGGAGGAGCAGACCACCGACACCACCAGGTCCAGCACGGGGGTGCCGTCGTCGGCGACGGCGTCCCGGATGTCGTACACCGCGAACGAGGAGACGGTGACCGGCCGGGCCGGGATCTCGAACTCCTCGCCGTCGCGGGCCCGCTTGTAGGAGCGCACTCCGTTGATCTTGATGGCGCTGACCTTGGAGGGCACCTGCATGATCTCGCCGGTCAGCCGGGCGACACCGGCGTCGACGGCCTCCCGGGTGACCTTGGAGGCGTCCGTGGACCCGGTGGGCTCGCCCTCGGCGTCGTCGGTGAGGGTGCTCTGCCCGAGCCGGATGGTGCCCAGGTACTCCTTCTCGGTGAGGGCGAGGTGCCCGAGGAGCTTGGTCGCCCGCTCCACTCCGAGAACCAGGACGCCCGTCGCCATCGGGTCGAGCGTGCCGGCGTGCCCGACGCGCCGGGTGCGGGCGATGCCCCGCATCTTGGCGACCACGTCGTGCGAGGTGAAGCCCGACGGCTTGTCGACGATGACGAGGCCGTCGGGCGTGGTGTTCTTCTCGGTCATTCGGCGGTGTCGTCCGTCTCGTCGTCCTCGTCACCGGGCTTGCGGTACGGGTCCGCCTCGCCGGCGTACGCGGCGCCCGCGGACGCCTCGCGCACCTTGGCGTCGGACTGGCGCGCCCGGTCGAGGAGGTCCTCGATGTTCCGGGCGTTGTCCGGCAGGGCGTCCATGACGAAGGCGAGGGTCGGGGTGAACTTCACCCCGGCCGCCTTGCCGACCTCGGAGCGCAGGATGCCCTTGGCGCTCTCCAGGCCCGCCGCGGCGGCCTGCCGCTCCTCCTCGTCGCCGTACACCGTGTAGAAGACGGTCGCCTCCCGCAGGTCACCCGTGACCCGGGTGTCCGTGATGGTGACGTGCGTGCCGAGCCGCGGGTCCTTGATCCCGCGCTGCAGCTTCTGGGCCACCACCTCTCGGATGAGGTCCGCCAGCCTTTTCGCCCGCGCGTTGTCGGCCACTGGTCCGTCTCCCGTTCTTTCTGTGCTTCCGTGTCATTGGGGGTTGGTGGGTCAGTCGTCGTCGCCGTGGAGGCGCCGCCTGACGGACAGCAGCTCCACTTCGGGGCGGCCGGCCACCAGCCGTTCGCACCGGTCGAGCACGTCACTGAGGTGCCCGGCGTCGCCGCTCACCGCGGCCAGGCCGACGACGGCTCGCCGGTACAGGTCCAGGTGGTCCACCTCGGCCGCGCTCACCGCGTACTTCCGCTGGAGTTCGGCGACGATCGGGCGGACGACGGACCGCTTCTCCTTCAGCGAGCGCACGTCGCCGAGGAGCAGGTCGAAGGACAGCGTCCCCACATACATGTGTCACCGGTTCACCCGCCGGTCCGGGATCGATGGCCCCGCCGTCCACGGGGCGGGGCCATCAGAACCGTACAACGAACGGCCGGGGCCGATCGACGGATATTGCTCTCCGTCGACCGGCCCCGGACCGCGTCGTCCCGGAAACCGGGGTGTGTCACACCCGCGGCTTCTCGCGCATCTCGTACGTCGCGATGACGTCGTCGACCTTGATGTCGTTGAAGTTCCCGAGGTTGATACCGCCCTCGAAGCCTTCGCGGATCTCGGTGACGTCGTCCTTGAAGCGACGCAGACCCTCGATGTTGAGGTTCTCCGCGATGACCTTGCCATCGCGCAGGAGGCGCGCCTTGGTGTTGCGCTTGACCTCGCCGGAGCGGATGAGGACACCCGCGATGTTGCCCAGCTTGGACGAGCGGAAGACCTCGCGGATCTCCGCCGTGCCCAGCTCGACCTCTTCGTACTCCGGCTTGAGCATGCCCTTGAGGGCCGCCTCGATCTCCTCGATCGCCTGGTAGATGACCGAGTAGTACCGGACGTCCACGCCCTCGCGCTCGGCCATCTGCGCGGCACGCCCGGCGGCGCGCACGTTGTAGCCGATCACGATGGCGTCGGAGCCCATCGCCAGGTCGATGTCGGACTCCGTGACCGCACCGACGCCGCGGTGCAGGACCCGGATGTCGACCTCTTCGCCGACGTCGAGCTGGAGCAGCGAGGACTCGAGAGCCTCCACCGCACCGGACGCGTCGCCCTTGATGATGAGGTTGAGCTGCTGGATCTCGCCGGCCTTGAGCACCTTGTCCAGGTCCTCCAGCGACACGCGGCGCGTGCGCTTGGCGAACGCGGCGTTGCGCTCCCGGGCGGCGCGCTTCTCCGCGATCTGGCGGGCCGTACGGTCCTCCTCGACCACGATGAAGTTGTCGCCGGCGCCGGGCACGTTGGTCAGACCCAGCACCTGGACGGGCGTGGAGGGCCCGGCCTCGGCGACGTTGTTGCCGTTGTCGTCGAGCATGGCGCGCACCCGGCCGTAGGCGTCGCCCACGACCATCGTGTCGCCGACCCGCAGGGTGCCCCGCTGGACGAGGACCGTGGCCACGGCACCGCGGCCGCGGTCGAGCCGGGACTCGATCGAGATGCCCTGCGCGTCCTGCGTCGGGTTGGCCCGCAGGTCGAGCGAGGCGTCGGCGGTGAGGACGACGGCCTCCAGGAGGCTGTCGATGTTCAGCCCCTGCTTGGCGGAGATGTCGACGAACATGGTGTCGCCGCCGTACTCCTCGGCCACCAGCCCGTACTCGGTGAGCTGGCCGCGCACCTTGGTCGGGTCCGCGCCCTCGACGTCGATCTTGTTGACCGCGACGACGATCGGGACGTCGGCCGCCTTGGCGTGGTTGAGCGCCTCGACCGTCTGCGGCATGACGCCGTCGTTGGCCGCGACGACCAGGATCGCGATGTCGGTCGACTTCGCACCACGGGCACGCATGGCGGTGAACGCCTCGTGACCCGGGGTGTCGATGAAGGTGATCCGGCGGTCCTCTTCGTTGACCTCGGTCGTGACCTGGTAGGCACCGATGTGCTGGGTGATGCCGCCGGCCTCGCCCGCGATGACGTTCGTCTTGCGGATGGCGTCGAGCAGCCGGGTCTTTCCGTGGTCGACGTGACCCATGACGGTGACGACCGGCGGACGGACGACCAGGTCCTCCTCGGAGCCCTCGTCCTCGCCGAACTCGAGGTCGAAGGACTCCAGGAGCTCGCGGTCCTCCTCCTCCGGGCTGACGATCTGAACCGTGTAGTTCATCTCGCCGGCCAGCAGCTCCAGCGTCTCGTCGGAGACGGACTGGGTGGCCGTGACCATCTCGCCCAGGTTCATCATGACCGCGACGAGCGACGCCGGGTTGGCGTTGATCTTCTCCGCGAAGTCGGTGAGCGACGCACCGCGCGACAGGCGAATGGCCTCGCCGTTGCCGCGGGGCAGCATCACGCCGCCGACCGACGGGGCCTGCATGGCCTCGTACTCCTGGCGCCTCTGCCGCTTCGACTTGCGACCGCGACGCGCGGGACCGCCGGGACGGCCGAAGGCGCCCTGCGTGCCACCGCGGCCACCGGGACCGCCGGGACGGCCGCCGAAGCCGGGACGGCCACCGCCGCCGGCGAAACCGCCGCCACCACCGGGACGACCGGCGAAGCCGCCGCCGCCACCGGGACGGCCGGCACCGCCGCCGCCGCCGGGACGACCGGCGAAGCCGCCGCCGCCACCGGGACGGCCGGCACCGCCGGGACGGCCCGCGCCGCCCGGACCGCGGCCGCCGGGGCCGGGGCGCGGACCGGCAGCGGGACGCTGCGGCATCATGCCGGGGTTGGGACGCGGACCACCGGGACGGGGACCGCCGGGACCGCCCTGCGGACGCGGCATCGCACCCGGGGTCGGGCGGTTGCCGCCCGGAGCCTGGGGACGGGGACCGCCCTGGCCGCCGGGGGCCTGCGGGCGCGGACCGGCGCCGGGGGCACCGGGGCCGCCGGGACGCGGGCCGCCCTGCGGGCGCGGCGCCTGCGGACGGGCCATGCCGGCGTTGCCGCCGGAGGTGAAGGGGTTGTTGCCCGGACGCGGACCGGCGGCACGGCCACCGGGACGCGGCGCGGCGGCACCGGGGCGCTGGCCACCGGGACGGCCCTGGCCGCCCTGCTGGCCCTGACCCTGGCCCTGCTGCCCCTGACCGGGACCGGCGGGACGACCGCCGGGCTTCGGGGCGCCCGGACGGGCACCACCGGGACGCGGACCGGACGGCGCCTGGGCGGCGGCGGGGGCCGCCGGGGGCGCGGTGAACTCCGGGGCGGCCGGGGCCGGCTTCGGAGCCGGCTTGGGACCCGGCGTCGGGCGCGGACCGGGCGCCGCCGCCGGGGCGGACGGCGCGGCGGGCTGCTGCGCGGCGGGCCGGGGCGCGGCCGGACGCGGGGCGGCCGGACGGTCACCGGACGGCTTGGCGGCCCGGGAGGGGCCACCCGCCTGCGCCGGGGACGGCGCGCCGGGCCTGGGGGCCGCCTTGCGCGGGGCGGGCTTCGCGGACCTGCCGCCGCCACCGCCCTGGAAGGCGTCGGTCAGCTTGCGTACTACGGGCGCTTCGATGGTCGAAGACGCCGAACGGACGAATTCACCGAGTTCCTGGAGCTTGGCCATGACGACCTTGCTCTCGACACCGAACTCCTTGGCGAGTTCGTAGACCCGGACCTTAGCCACTTCGCTCCTTTGAGGTCCGGGTTGCGTCCGGACCGTCGCTAGTTCATGGGCGTACTCATCGCGTACTCATCGAGTGCTCATCGCAATCTCGACCTGCTTTCGACTCGCGAGGTACCTGGCCGCGCGGGGCTCCGCACGGCACGTCTTCCTTACCACGTCGCTCACATGGTGCTTTCAGCAACCCTGTGCCTGCTCGGCGTAGCGGCGCAACGCCTTTACGTCGAGCGGACCCGGAACACGCAGCGCCCTGGGGAACGCTCTGCGGCGCTCCGCCTGGTCGATGCAGACCGGGGAGGGGTGGACGTACGCACCCCGGCCGGGCAGCGTACCGCGCGGGTCGGGGACGCACGCGTCCTCGATCGCCACGGTCCGCAGCAGCGCGGTCCTGACCGCTTTCTCCCGGCAGCCCACGCAGGTGCGCTCAGGGCATGCTCCGGTACGTGTCCGGCCAGACACTCCTCAGTCTACCTCCCCGTACCGCCCTCACCCCTTCGGGTGAGGCATCGAACACTTCCCGCACGGAAGACCGGCGTGATCCCGGCCGACCGCGGCGCGGATCTACTCCCCCGAGCGCTCCCCGTGGCCCTCGCCGGACCGGGTTGGGGGCCGGTCGCCGGACGGCTGCTCGGTGTCGGGCCGGATGTCGATGCGCCAGCCGGTGAGCCGGGCCGCGAGGCGGGCGTTCTGGCCCTCCTTGCCGATCGCCAGCGAGAGCTGGTAGTCGGGCACGATCACCCGGGCGGAGCGGGCCGCCAGGTCGACGACCTCCACCTTGGAGACCCGGGCCGGGGAGAGCGCGTTGGCGACCATCTCGGCCGGGTCGTCCGACCAGTCGACGATGTCGATCTTCTCGCCGTTCAGCTCGCCCATCACGTTGCGCACCCGGCCGCCCATCGGGCCGATGCAGGCGCCCTTGGCGTTCAGGCCCGACCGCATGGAGCGCACCGCGATCTTCGTGCGGTGGCCGGCCTCGCGGGCGATGGCGGCGATCTCGACGGAGCCGTCGGCGATCTCCGGCACCTCCAGGGCGAAGAGTTTCTTCACCAGGTTCGGGTGGGTGCGCGACAGCGTCACCGACGGTCCGCGCACGCCCTTGGCGACCCGGACGACATAGCTGCGCAGCCGGGTGCCGTGCGGGTAGGTCTCGCCGGGCACCTGCTCCTGCACCGGCAGGATGGCCTCCAGCTTGCCGATGTCGACCAGCACGTTCTTCGGGTCGCGGCCCTGCTGGACCACGCCCGTGACGATGTCGCCCTCGCGGCCCGCGTACTCGCCGAGCGTGGCGTCGTCCTCGGCGTCGCGCAGCCGTTGCAGGATGACCTGCTTGGCGGTGGTGGCGGCGATGCGGCCGAAGTCGGACGGGGTGTCGTCGAACTCACGGGGCCGCTGGCCCTCTTCGAGGTCGTCCGGGTCCTCCTTCGCCCACACGGTCACGTGCCCGGTCTCCCGGTCGAGTTCCACCCGCGCGTGCCGGCGGCTTCCCTCGGTGCGGTGGTAGGCGATGAGGAGGGCCGATTCGATCGCCTCGACCAGCAGGTCGAAGGAGATCTTCTTCTCCCGCACCAGGCCCCGCAGGGCACTCATGTCGATGTCCACGGCTACGCCTCCTCCTCTTCCGTCATGTCCTTGTGGTCCTTCTGCTGCTGCGGGTCCGGCCGGTCCTGCCGGTCCCCGTCGTCCTGCTGGTCCTTGCGGTTGAACTCGACCTGGACGCGGGCCCGGTCGATGTCGCCGAAGGCGAGCCTGCGGGCGGTGGCCCTGCGGCCCTTCACGCCCGGCACTTCGAGGTCGAGCCCCTCGTCGTCGACGGAGAGGACGCGGGCGGCCAGCTCACCGCCCTCGTGGAGGTGGAAACGGACCAGGCGGCCGGTGGCGCGCGCGTAGTGCCGGTGCTCGGTCAGGGGGCGCTCCGCGCCGGGGGTGCCGACCTCCAGGGTGTACTCCCCCTCGCCCATCGCGTCGCTCTCGTCGAGCCTCGCCGAGAGGGCGCGGCTGACCTCGGCGATCCGGTCCAGGTCGGCACCGGTGTCCGAGTCGACCACGACGCGCAGCACCCGCCGGCGGCCGACCGAGTCCACCGCGATCTCTTCGAGGTCCAGGCCCTGGGCGGCGACGAGCGGCTCCAGCAGCTCTCGCAGCCTCTCGCTCTGGGTGGTGCTCATCCGGGTGACTCCTCGGCCGCGTGTGCTGTTGTGGGATGGTCGCGTCTCGGGTCAAAGGGTATCCGGTCCCGAAGGGTGTTGCCGTCCACCCGGGAGCGGTGGTGCCGCTGAGTGGTGCCCGCCCGCCGCACGGGTACCGTGATCACCGGCGGACCGCGCCGCGGGCCCCGCGCCCGCCGCCGCGCGCCCTCCGCCCTGGTCCGCCCTTCGCTTCCGTACGAGTCTGCCGAGGACGTCTGCCGTGCCGTTCCCCTCACCGTCGAGCGCGCCCCCGGGGCCGCGCCGCAGGAGTCTGCTCGCCTCGGCCGCCGGCGCGGTCCTGCTCACCGGCTGCGCCGGAGGGTCCGGCGGCGCGCCCGGGAGCGCGCTGCCCTCGGCCGCGGAGCGGGTGCGCGCGCGGGCGGCGCGGGACAGCGAGGGGCTGGCCGCGCGGTACGGCGCGGTGATCGCCGCCCATCCGGGGCTGGCGGCGCGGCTGCGGCCGCTGCGGGACGAGGTGGAGCGGCACGCGGCGGCCCTCGGTGCCTTCCCGGCCGCGTCCGCGTCGCCCTCGCCGCCTCCCTCCCCCTCTGTCTCCGCGCGGGCGGCCGGGCCGTCCGGCGACCCCGGCGACGACCCGGGCGGCGTACCGGCGGCGGAGAAGGACGCGCTGGCCGGGCTCGTCCGGGACGAGCGGGAGCTGGCGGACCGTCGGACCGGGGCGCTGGACGGCCTGCCCGGGGAGCTGGCCCGGCTGATGGCGTCGGTGGCGGCGGCCGGGGCGGCGCACGTGTATCTGCTGACGAAGGGGACGGCGGCGTGAGCGGCACGGAGGAACGGGAGCTGACGGCGCTCCAGGCGGCGCTGGCCGCCGAGCACGCGGCCGTGTACGGCTACGGCGTGGTCGGCGGCCGGATCGGCGAGGAGCGACGGGCGGAGGCCCGCTCGGCGCACGACGCGCACCGGGCCCGGCGGGACGCGCTGGCGCGGGCCGTCCGGGAGCGGGGCGGCACGCCGGCCGCCTCGGCGGCGGGGTACGCGCTGCCGTTCGAGGTGGCGGACCGGGCGGCGGCGGTGCGGCTGGCGGCCGAGCTGGAGGACCGGGTCGCCGGGGTCTGCTCCGATCTGGTGCGGGCCTCCTCCGGCGGGGTCCGGGCCTCGGCCGCGGCGGCGCTGCGGGAGGCGGCGGTGCGGGCCGTGCGCTGGCGCGGCGGGAGCGTAGCCTTCCCTGGGCTCGCGGAGCGGGCCGACGGCCCCGGACGGCCGTCACCGACCGCGTGACGCGTACGGGGCCCGTACGGGAAGGGAATGGCTCGCGCATGGCATTCGAACCGCCGCGGCGTCTGGTCAGGGCGCTCGGTGAGACGGCACCGGAGGGCGACGACTGGCTGGCGGGGCTGCCGGAGGCGGCCGAGCGGGCGGCGCGGTCGCGCGGCCTGACCGTCGAACGGGTGCAGGTGCCCGGCGGGCGCGGCAGTCTGGTCCTCCTGGCGCGCGCGGCCGACGGGACGCCGGAGGTGCTGAAGCTGGCGCCGCCCCGGGCGCGTCCGGAGAGCGAGCGGGCGGCGCTGGCGCACTGGGGCGGGCGGGGTGCCGTCCGGCTCCTTGAGGGACCGGCGGAGGAGGGGGTGCTGCCGTTGGAGCGGCTGCACCCGGACGTCTCGGTGCGCTCGCTGCCGGAGTCGCGGGCGCTGCTGGAGGCGGCGGGCACACTGCGGCGGCTGTGGGTGGAGCCGCCGGCCGGGCACGGCTTCGAGACGGTGGCGGAGCGGACCGGGCGGCAGGCGCAGGCGATGCGGGCGGGCGCGGACGGCGCGCCGGAGCTGGCGCCGCTGGTGGACGCGGCCCTCGCGGCCCGTGCGGAGCTGCTGGCCGCGCCGCCCGAACGGCGGCTGCTGCACGGCACGTTCCGGCAGAGCAAGGTGCTCGCCGGGGACCGGGTGCCGTGGCTGGCGGTGGGTCCGGACCCGGTGGTCGGGGAGACCGCGTTCGACCTGGCGCGGCTGGTGCGGGACCGGGTGGAGGACCTGGTCGCCCAGCCGTCCGGGGCCGCGACGACCCGGCGGCGGATCAAGCGGCTCGCGGAGTCGCTGGAGGTCGACCGGGAGCGGCTGCGCGGCTGGACCCTGTTCCGCGCGGTCGAGTCGGGCGCCCGCGCCCGCCGGGTCGGCCGCGACCGGGACGCGGAACTGCTGCTGGAGTTCGCGAGCTGGCTCTGACGCGGGCCGCGGCCGGCCGGGCCGACGCCCACGACGACGGCGCCGCCCGGCGCGCGCGTCCGGAGGGCCGGAAACGGCACGGGGCGGCGCGGGGCGGCGCGGGGGCGGGCGGCTCCCGCGCCGGTGCCGTGGGCGGGGCCCCGGCGCCCCGTTGACGTGGTCCCGGCGCCGGGGCGCCGCGGTGGTGCGGGCGCCCCGGGGCGGGCCGGGCGGGGTCAGGTGGTGAGGCGGGCGACGGCCTCGTCGACCGGAAGCTCCTCGCGCTCCCCGGTGCGGCGGTCCTTCAGCTCGACGACGCCCTCGGCGGAGCGGCGCCCGGCGACCAGGATCCGCGGGACGCCGATCAGCTCCGCGTCGGTGAACTTCACGCCCGGGGAGACCCCGGCGCGGTCGTCGACCAGGACGCGGACGCCCGCGTCGGCGAGCTTCCGGGAGACCTCCAGCGCCAGCTCCGTCTGGAGGGCCTTGCCCGCGGCGACGACGTGCACGTCGGCCGGGGCGACCTCCGCGGGCCAGACCAGGCCCTTGTCGTCGGCGTGCTGCTCGGCGAGGGCGGCCACCGCGCGGGAGACCCCGATGCCGTAGGAGCCCATGGTGACGCGGGCGGGCTTGCCGTTCTGGCCGAGGACGTCGAGCTTGAGCGCGTCGGCGTACTTGCGGCCGAGCTGGAAGATGTGGCCGATCTCGATGGCGCGGTCCAGCTTGAGCCCGGTGCCGCAGTTGGGACAGGGGTCGCCGTCCTGGACGACGACGACGTCGACGTGGGCGTCGACCTCGAAGTCGCGGCCCGCGACGACGTTCCGGGCGTGCGTGTGCTCCTTGTTGGCGCCGGTGATCCAGGCGGTGCCGGGGGCGACGCGCGGGTCCGCCACGTACGTGACCTTGTCCCCGAGGCCCTGCGGGCCGACGTAGCCCCGCACCAGGTCGGGGCGGCCCACGAAGTCCTCGGCGGTGACCAGCTCCACCTCGGCGGGGGCGAAGTGCGCCTCGACCTTGCCCAGGTCGACCTCGCGGTCGCCGGGGACGCCCACGGCGACGATCTCGCCGTCCACCTTGACCAGCAGGTTCTTCAGGGTGGCGGAGGCGGGGACACCGAGGGCGGCGGCGAGGGTCTCGATGGTCGGGGTGTCGGGGGTGGGGATCTCCTCGGCGGCGGGGACGCCCGCCGGGTCGACCGGCTCCAGCCCGAAGGTGACGGCCTCGGTGTTGGCGGCGTAGTCGCAGGCGGGGCAGTCGGCGAAGGTGTCCTCGCCGGCCTCGGCGGGGGCGAGGAACTCCTCGGACTTGGAGCCGCCCATGGCCCCGGCGGTCGCCGCGCAGATCCGGTAGTCGAGGCCGAGGCGCTCGAAGATCCGCCGGTAGGCGGCGCGGTGCAGGGCGTAGGACTCGGCGAGGCCCTCGTCGGCCACGTCGAAGGAGTACGAGTCCTTCATCAGGAACTCGCGGCCGCGCAGGATGCCGGCCCGGGGGCGGGCCTCGTCGCGGTACTTGTTCTGGATCTGGTAGAGGATGACCGGCAGGTCCTTGTAGGAGGACGCCTGGTCCTTGACCAGCAGGGTGAAGATCTCCTCGTGGGTGGGGCCGAGGAGGTAGTCGCCGCCCTTGCGGTCCTGGAGGCGGAACAGCTCGGGGCCGTACTCCTCCCAGCGGCCGGTGGCCTCGTAGGGCTCGCGCGGCAGCAGGGCGGGGAGCAGCACCTCCTGGGCGCCGATGGCGTCCATCTCCTCGCGGACGACGCGCTCGACGTTGGCCAGGACCTTCTTGCCGAGGGGCAGCCAGCTCCAGAGGCCGGCCGCGGTGCGGCGCACGTATCCGGCACGGACCAGCAGCTTGTGGCTGAGGACCTCGGCGTCCGCCGGGTCGTCGCGCAGCGTCTTCGCCATCAACTTCGACATGCGCTGGACCGGTGCCTTGGCCATGGTTCTCGTATCTCCTGCTGCGAAAGGGTGGTGCCAAGGAGGTTAGCCGGGGGGCGCGGCGGGGCGGTAATCGGTTACGCGCCCGGGGCGGCGTCCCGGTGGCCGGGCGCGGGGCGCAGCAGCGGGAGGGGGGCGCCCATCACGGCGTAGGGCTTGGGGGCGCTGGGGAAGAGGACCCGGCGGGCGAGGTCCTGGTAGCCGAGGGAGCGGTAGAGGTGGCGGGCGGGGCTCTCGGTGTCGATGGCGGAGAGGATCGAGCGGGGCTGGGTGGCCGCGTCGGTGATCCGGGTGATCAGGGCCCGGCCCAGGCCGCGCTTCTGGTGGGACGGGTGGACGTGGAGTTCGGTGATGACGAAGGAGTCGTCGAGCCAGTCGCCGTTGCCCTGGGCCCGCAGATAGGGCTCGACGACGGTGGACCACCACTGGACGCGGTCGTTGGGCATGCCGTAGACGAAGCCGACGAGCCTGCCGCCGACGGTGGCGCCGAGGGCGCGGGCGTCGCGGTAGGACATGTGGCGCAGGACGATCTGGCGGCGTACGGCCACCTCGTCGGGGCCGAGTCCGAAGGCCGCGGCCTGCACGGCCAGGGCCTCGTCGACGTGCGCGGAGAGGTCGAGAGGGCCGATCGTGAGGTCCATGCGGGGAGCCTACCGGCAGTTTTCGACGGGGGTGAGGTGCGGGGTGGCCGAGCGGTTCGCCCCCGGCGGGAACCCGGGGGACGCCGGGAGCCCCGGATGCCCGGATGCCCGGAGCCGCCTCCGGCGGGGCCCGGGGAGCGCCCGGAGCCCGGGGGCCGGAAGCCGCTCCGGCGCGGGCCGAGGCACCCCGGATCCCGGGTGCCCGGCAGGGGCCGGGGAAGCGCCCGGGGCCCAGGAATCCGGGAGCCGTCCCCGGTGGGGCCCTGGGAACGGCCGGAGCCCGGGGGTCCGCAGCCGCCCCGGGGGAGCCCCATGGCACCCCGGAGCCCCGGGACTCTGGACTCGCCTCCGGCGGGACGCCGGGTGCACCCGGGGTCCCGGCGGTCCGGAGCCGCCTCCGGCCGGGGCCCGGGGCGCACCCGGCGGGGACCGCAGGATGCCGGCCCGCCGGGGGGCTTCGCCGGGGAGGGCGGGCTCCCGCGCGGGTGGGGCGGGTGTCAGAAGAGGACGCTCATGAACGTGCCGGTTTCCTGGAAGCCCACCTTCCGGTACGTGCTCCGGGCGGCGGTGTTGAAGTCGTTGACGTAGAGGCTGACGACGGGGGCCACGTCGGCGAGGGCGTAGCGCAGGACGGCGGCCATGCCGGGGGCGGCGAGGCCCCGGCCCCGGTGCTCGGGGGCGACCCAGACGCCCTGGATCTGGCAGGCCCGGTCCGTCGCGGCGCCGACCTCGGCCTTGAACACGACCCTGCCGTCGGCGTCGAAGCGGGCGAAGGAGCGCCCGGAGCCGACGAGTTCGGCGACCCGGGCCTGGTAGAGCAGGCCGCCGTCGCCGGCCAGCGGGGAGATGCCGACCTCCTCGGTGAACATCGCGACACAGGCCGGCATGATCCGCTCCATCTCGTCCTTGCGGACGCGGCGGACGTAGGGGTCGGGGGCGACGCCGGCGGGCATCCGGTCGGTGACCATGAGGGGCTGGCGGGCGCGGACCTCGCGGGCCGGGCCCCAGCCCGGTTCGAGGAGCCGCCAGAGCAGGGCGGTGGGCTCGGCGGGGCCGACGATGGAGGAGCAGCGGCGCCCGGCCCGGCGGGCGCGGTCCGCGAAGGCGCGCACGGCGCGCGGAGTGGCGCAGATGGGGACGAGGTTGGCTCCGGCGTAGCAGAGCGAGGTCAGCGTGCCGTCCTCGTACCAGCCCCACATCTCGCCGCCGAGCCGCCAGGGGTCGAGGCCGGCGATCTGCACCCGGGCGGTCACGAAGGCGTTGGCGACCGGCTCGCGGCCGAGGACGGCCAGCGCGGCCTCCAGGTCCCCCGGTTCGAGCACACGGGAGGTGGTCTGCGTCAACACGTGCGGCGGCCTCACCCTGAGTTCTGCTGGTCTCCGCACTGTACCTGCCGGGCCTGTGCCGCGCCGCCGCCAGGGCGGCGCGGGCCGGCGGGCTCGGGTCAGCCGGAGACGGAGACGGAGGGTTCGCCGGAGGCGACGCCGTCCTTCTGCATCTGCTCGGCGATCTTCAGGGCCTCGTCGATCAGGGTCTCCACGATCTTCGACTCGGGCACCGTCCTGATCACCTCGCCCTTCACGAAGATCT
>NZ_JBVKAT010000031.1:0-66222 GCF_055598485.1 Streptomyces sp. NPDC107521 | reverse complement strand
CCCGACAGAACGTCCCACTCTTCGTCCGAGAGCTCATGTCGCCGCACCATGCGCCATATGATGCCCCATCAGCGGCCTTTGAAGACAGGCCCTAGTGGGGAACGCAGTTCATCACCGCCCTCACTGGAAGCATCGGGTGGCGAAGCGATCGTTCGAGCGACTGCTTCCATTAGAGTTGCCGCCGCTTCGGACAACTCCGCGCTGTGCTCCTTCTGTTGAAACTGGGTGAGCAGCACAGCGCAAGCTGGATCCGTCGATCGCCGAGACGGGGCACGGTGAGCCAGGTGGTGCAGCAGATTCGTTGTGCCCTGGACTGACTGATCGCTGATGGTGGTTACAAATACCCGGTGCACTCTGGGGTCGAGAAGGATTGGCGCGCTGAGTTCGCTGGTGCCGGCCCTTAGGTCGATCAGAACAGTGTCTGCCCCGACGGAGTGAGCCAGTTCCGCTAGTGCCTCGGTCAGGATGTACGGCGGTTTGTTGTGCGTGAGCAGGTCCACCGGCTGGATTCGGGGAGGTCCGACCCGGACGGCGTCCCGGGTGGTGGGCAGGACGACGATGCCGTCCTGCTCTTGGTTGAGAAGGAACTTTCGGGCCATTGCAATGGCCCGGCCGCGGTCGTTGCCTGTAGAACCGTGCAGCAGCGCGAGGAAGTCGTCCAGCGCGAAATCGAGTCGGCTTCCCTGAGCAGCGACCATCCAGCTGATGCCCGGCGCCTCAAGGTCGGCATCGACCAGCAGTACTCGGCGACTTCTCCCTACGGCGTCGGCGCCCCGCTCAGCCAGCTCACGGGCCAGTGCGACGCAGTGCAGGGTGCGTCCGACTCCGCCCTTGAAGGAGTGAAAGGCGCAGATTCGCACACCGTTTGGGAAGGACTCGGCCTCGGGTTCGGGCAGGCCCTCTGCCAGTTGCCGCACGATACGCCGCTCGCTCCAGCGGGGCTGCCTGGTCACCTCGTTGAGTTCTGTCGCTGAGCGCAGGTGGACCGCGAGGGCATCCTCGTTGCGTTCGTCCTCAAGGGATTCCAAGAGAATTGCTTGGCGTCCCACATCCACAGTCAGGGGGCCAAGCCGCTCGGCAAGCCAGGCCCACACAGCTTCGGGGTGGGTCGGTGCCCTCGGCTACGGTGAATTCGACACTGTCCCAGTAGGCATCGACCTCGAGCAGCCAGGGTTCCCATTCACCCCGTGCTGCGAGCTTGGCGAAGTGCTCGTCGACATCAACCCACGTGTAGAGGTGGCTCGGAGCCGGAAGGCCCTCCTTGACGGTCACCGCTTGTGCTCCCTTCGACACCATTCGCTGAGGCTGCTCAACGCGGCGTCCGCAGCTTTCTCGTCATCCCCATGCAGCGCGGCGCCATAGCGCCAAGCCTCGTGGAGTTGATGCTGTTCCACTCGGCTCCGTTCGTCGTGTCGTCGACGACAGCCAGCCAACTGGCCTATTGTCTCGGCACTGAGGTTGAGCGCCTTAGCAAGGGCCCTCAGATCATGTGTACGCAGCTGCGGGTCCAGGTCTGCAGTGCCGTGGGCATTCGCTCCGTTCTTGCCGAGGATCGCCGCCTTCAGGCCGCATTCCACGCTGTAGAACTGCAACAGGCGGGCTGCGGAGTCGTCTAGTCCGGCAGCGCTGTCGCGGAGCCCTGCGTAGCTCCTGATCAGGTCCCCCACCCCAACCTCTACTCCCATGAGAGCAGCTCAGGGCGCGGAGGAAGCGATCGGAGGCACACCGGCGGACTGCGTCGCAGCGAAGGGAGCACTGCTGACACCTCCACCCAAGGGGAGGTGACGCTATCCGAGGCCGTCCCCGAAAAGGAGCTCGTACGGCAGGTGTTCGTCGTCCGGAACGTGCGGTACGTGGTTCGGAGCCGTGCGTGCTGCTATGGCTCGTAGCCGGGCCATGGCTTCCTCCTCCGAGGCGGGGGCGAGTCCGAGGGCGTGCAGAAGGCGGTCGCGCTCGGTGTTGAAGTCGGGGTGGTCGGCTCGGAGGTCCGCCCCCAGCCGGCTGATCGTGAAACCCCTTGCCAGGTCGCGCCAGAAGGGCAGCACCACAATGAGAGTGATGGCCTCGACGAGGTCGGCGCCGATCAGAGTGGCCTGGCCCTCTGAGCCGGCGTACAGGACGGGCCTTTCCTCGGCCCCGGCTTCCCCACACAGGAAGTATGTGCCGCCGGCTCCGCAGCCGGCTATCGGGTGTAGGGGGATCCCGGCGGGAAGGGCGAGGTCCTCAACAGGATCCCGGCGCTCGACGTCGAAATCGCCATGCCAGGCGAGCGCGGTGGAAAGGGAAGGATCCCGCTCGATCCGGCGGAGCAGGTCGTCCGATGCGGTCATGGGACGGAACGTAACAGCGCGGTCGGACGTCTGGTGCGGCTGGCCTGCTGGTCGACGCCAGCCGGTGCTGTCAGTAGGGCGTGGCACAGTTCGGCCATGAGTTACGACCTGGCGGTGTGGGAAGGGAGTAAGCCTGCTGACCATGTGATCGCGGGCGAGGTCCTCACGCAGATGTACGACCGCTACATCGATACGGAGGAAGAGTTTCCACCCTCCCCGCGTATCGCGGAGTACGTTGCTGGGCTCTTGGCGCGGTGGGCGGATCTCACGGAGGACGAGGAGGACACCTCCCCTTGGTCGACGGGGCCGTTGATCGGCGAGGCGTCCGGGCCGTTCATCTACTTCCCGATGCGGGACAGCATGGCCGAGGAGGCTTCGGCCTACGCCGCCGATCTAGCGGCATCGATGGGGCTCGTTTGCTATGACCCGCAGGCTCGGCTGCTGCGGCCGTGACCGCCATCGGACCGAGGGCGGGTGCAGTCCGGCACGGCCTTGTGCGCAGGTAGCGTGACCGGCATGTCCGAGGAGTTGGCCGGTTTTCCCTAACACCCCGACCCCTTGGCGACCGGGGCGGTCGTTGAGTCCAGCACGACGTGCCTTTGCTGCGGGAGGGCGCGGGGGTTCATTTACACGGGCCCGGTGTACGCGGTCGAGGAACTTTCCATCCTGCTGTGCCCGTAGTGCATCGCGGATGGCAGCGCAGCTGCGAAGTACGACGCGCACTTCATCGGTGACCCGATCGGGGACGATGTCCCGCTTGAGGTCGTGATGTCCGTCGATGCGTGTACGCCGGGCTTCTCCTCCTGGCAGGACCCGCAGTGGTTTTTCCACTGCGGTTTTGGCGCGGTGTTCCTGGGGGCGGTCGGGATGGCCGAGCCGGCCATTTTCCCGGATGCCCTGCAGGCGCTGCGCGGCGAGGTTAGCGCGTGGGGGTGGTCTGTCGAGGCGATGGAGAGCTGTCTGGGTGCTCTGGACAAGGACAGTCAGCACACGGGCCACCTCTTCATGTGCCGCACGTGCGGCCGACACATGGCGTACGCAAACTTCACGTAGCCGCAGTCGGACGGCTGCTATGGCCGGGACCAATCGTTGGCGAACTCGCACTGGACGTCCGCCCAGTGGCGCTGTTCGGTGGGGATGTAGCTGGGGTATCCGAGGCGTCCCACGCCCTTGACCCACTCTTCCCAGAGGCCGTCGGGCTCTGTGAAGCGGTCGGCGTGGTGGGTGCCGAGGACGGCGTCGAGGCGGAGGAGGGCGCCGAGGGCGGCGGGCTGGTCGTAGTGGAGGTCGGTGCGGGGGAGGTAGTGGTCGAGGTAGGTGGTGAGGATCCCGGCGTCGGCGTGGGTGCCGAAGCGGGCCAGGGCGAAGCAGTAGGCGCTGCCGGAGTAGCAGACCTCGCTGGCCAGGAGCAGGTCGCCGATGCGTGTCCGGAACCGTTCGCGGCGGTCGACGCCGATCAGCCAGGCGGCGGTGAGACGCGAGCGCCATTCGCGCCCGAGGAGGGCTTCCAGTTCCTCGTCGTTGATCGCGGCGGCGTCAGCGATCAGGTGCCGGGTGAAGCGTGTGGTGTACCACCACCGGGGACCCAGGAACCGCCCTCCATTCAGTACGAGGTAGCGCGGGAGGCCCCCATACGTCCTCGTCACGTAGCTCTCGACCACATGGCCGTAGCCGATCTCCTTGGGGTGCTGGGACGGCATCGGTCACCTCTCCGGGTACAGGTCGGTACGGTCGATCCAAGTGGGGGCGATGAAGATGTCGTCGCCGGTGGGGGCTTCTGAGGCTTCCAGCAGGGACCAGGTGCGGGATTCCTCGACCAGGTGCTCCCAGGGCGCGGTCCAGTCGAGTTCCCGGTTCAGGTCGGGGCCGGAGACGCCGTACGTGCCGCCGGCGTCCACTTGCCAGAACTGGGAGTAGAGGATCACCTGGGCGTGGTCGGCCAGGTCGTTGATGATCTCGGTGAGGTGGGTTGAGGGCCAGCCAGGGGCGTCGTCCGCAGTGGAGGCTCGTAGGCGCGTGGTGAGCGGTGGGACGACAGGGGCGCGGGCGCCGAGTTCGGTCAGGGCCCAGCGGATGCCTTCCGGCTCGCTCCAGTCGGGTGGCGCCGCCCGTTCCAGGCAGGCGCGATAGGCGCGGCGCAGGAGCTCGATGGCGCCGTCGATCTCCAGGCTCGCCAGGGCCATGGCCGCCCATTCGCGGACGGTCGGGTTGTCGCTGTCCAGCAGGCCGATGAGAGCGGGGCCGCAACGGGGATCGCCCACCTCCTCGAAGACCTCGATGGCGGTCAGCTGACCGAAGCCGCCGAGGGAAGGCAGGCCGTTGACCACGGCAGGTATGGCGCCGGCGCCGATGCGGATCAGCTCCGCGCGGGCGTCGTAGGACTCGTCGGCCTTGCCGTCGAGCTGCTGGACGAGTGTCTCGATGTGGGAGGTCATGACGCGGAGTGGTCCCGGCGCCAGAAGGTGGGCAGCCACCAGCAGAGCACCGAGTGGTCGTCGGGCCACGGGGAGCGGTTCTCGCTTGCCCACTCCTCGAAGGAGTCGCGTGTCAGATCGATGGGTCGCCAGGCGGGGTCGAGCGGCTCGTCCTCGGCAGGCGAGCGGACGAACCGCCGGCCGTGCTCGTCGCAGGCGCCGAAGTCCTGGTAGTTCCGCTGGGCCTCGATCAGGGAGACCTTGTTCGCCCCGCCAGCCATGGTCGGCCAGCGGAACTGGACCCCGTCGTCCTCCCAGAAGCAGACGGGGCAGATCTCGTACGAGCCGGGCATCGCGTCCAGCACGCGGTGCCCGCAGCACGGGCAGGGGCAGGAGTCGCTCACCTGCGCAGTGTCCTTGCCGGCCTGCCGGTGCGCCACGGCTTTCTCGGCCTCCGCCCGGCCGGTCCGCGGCCAGTCCGCAGAACACCCGTAAACGACCGTCGGGAGCCAACGCAGGCCAACGAGGAATCCCAGATCAGATTCCGGTACGGCGCTCCGCAGGTCGGAATCTGGCCGCAGACGTTCCGCTTCAACGTGTGAGTGGTGATCCGGTGCCGCTTCGCCGACCCCGCGGGCGTGTGAGGCAGGAGGAGCCTTGGTATTTCGGGGAGGCCTCGGTTCTTGGCGGTACCGATCACGGTGGGACGGTCAGCACCGCGTCCCGCGTGAGGAGGGTCGCCGGAGCCTCCGTCCGTCGGATCAGTGGTGGCCGTCGCCCTCGTCCCGTGTGCGGGGTGTGGTGGGCCGGTGGGGGCTGTGCGAGGCGTCCCAGAAGTGCGGGGATACTCGCTCGCCCTCGCCCTCGCCCTCGCCCTCGCCCTCGCCCTCGCCCTCGCCCTCGCTCGACGGGTCCTGTTGGCCTGTGTGGCTTCCCCCGCCTTCAGCCGGAGGTGCGCCTGCCTCGGAGAACGGGGGCCGACCGGGGGAGGGCGAATGCGGTGACCAGGGGACTGAGGGGCCTTCCCCGCCCGTCGGCCCATCCTCCGGTCCGTCGTCCTTGTCGGCCGTCCGCAGAAGGTCTCGCCTGATCTCCTCGGCGGCTTCGGGCAGCCCGGCTGCTTCCAGGGCCCGCGTGAAGCGGTGCACGAGCACGGTGTACTCGTCCGTATCGGGCTTCAGACCTGCCGCGGCCATCAGCAGGAGCAGGCCTTCCGTGACGCCCGCCTCTTCCTCGCGGTCGAAGGGGCCTTCCTCGTGGCCGGTTCCGTTCCACAACGGGCCCTCCGTGGTCGCCCTGTTGCCCGGGTGCGCGGGCGGGACGAGCAGATGCCGGAAGATCTCGGGCACTTCCTCGTCCTTGGCCGCAGCCGCGATCTGGGCCAGAGGGCCGATCATGGAGACCGCCTTCTCGATGTCGTCCTCGTGACGTGCCAGCCACCACACCACAGCGCTGCCCGCGCTCTTGAGTACGTCATCACCCAGGTAGCGCCGCTTGTTTCGCTCGTGCTGACGTTCGTGTTCCCAGAGCTCCTCGTCCTTCCGGAGCTCGTTCCTTCTGCGCAGGCGCTCGCGGTCGGCGGGGGCGAGGGTGAGGGTGACATCGACCGCCAGCGCTCTCACTCGTCCGCTCCGGTCGGGAAGCGGAGAGCTCAGCTCGCCTTCGAGGAGGTACCGCGCGAAGTTCGCCCGGTCGGGTTGCTCGTGCTGGACGATGCCCAGCGCCCGGTTGACTACCGAGGACACGGCGAGGGCCGGGGTGGCGCCGGTGGACCAGTCGGCGTGGTCGGGGATGGGTTTCCACCACACAGTGGCGGAGAAGAGAAAGTCGTAACCCTCCGTCGCGCTCGGGACGGTCGCGTCCACCACCCGTGTCTCCGCGTAGGGGCGCTCGACCGGCGCTGTGGGAGGCTCGGGTTCCGTTGGCTCGTAGGGATCGGCCGTCGCAGGGTTCCTGCTGAGAACCGTCATCGCGAGCAGTAGCGAACCCGAGGCTGTGACCATGCACATGAAGCCCCACAGCCATGCCGACCAGTGCAGGAGGCCGCCGAGTACGGCCGGAGCGGCGCCGCAGAGAGCGACGAACAGCAGTCGGGGAATACGGTGCTTCATCGTTCCTCTTCCGTCGTCGGCGATCCGCTTCCCGCCCGCTCCGTAGGCTCTGTGCGGATGGACTGCGCCTGGTCGATGTGCTGCCAGAAGAGAGCGGCGACGGCCGCCCGGGACGGATGGTGTCCGGCGCCGGCCCACTCGCAGGCGATGCTGTAGAGGCGGTGGAGGGCGATGGGCCGGCCATGCGCCGCTCCCACCATCACGCCCAGTGCCATCTTCCGTTCCTCGTCGTCGGCCACGGCATTCAGCCAACTGCTCACCAGGGGGTTCCAAAGGTCTGTCGGCATCTGGGCGAAGACCGTCTCCCAGCCCCGGAACAGGTCCGGCCACGGCGGAGGATCCGGTGTCCTGTCGCTCCCCAGCACTTCCGTCAGCAGACGAAGATGCGGCTCCGCCTCCTCGGGCTCCCGGCCGCTCCAGACCCGTAGGCGGTTGACCAGCAGCCGGTGGAGACTGCGCTTCCGGTGGACGAGTGCGAGCAGTGCCTCCTTGGCCTCGAGTGCCGCGTTCTCCTTCCGGACGGCGAGGTGATGGAGCCGTACGATCGCCAGATCCGGGTGCGTCGCGCTGAGTCCCTGGAGACACGCGGCGGTCAGGACGCGGATGAGGCCGTCGGACAACGGGCCGCCGGTCGCGCACTTGTAGATGCGATCGCGGAACCAACCGCCGAATCTCTCGTGACCGAGCCCCAGTTCGCAGCCCGCCAGGGCCCGTGGATCACGGAACCCGCGGGGCGCGTTGTCCGCCCAGCGGACCACCAGGCTGAAGAGGTGGTCGGGTCGGCCGGCGGCCAGGGACTGTTCGCCGAAGCGGACAACGACGTTGACCCGGTCGTCCGTGGTCAGGCCGCGGAGCGCGGTGGCGTGACCGATCCAGTTCCTGAGGCTTTCGCGCATCGAGGGGAAATTCGTCCAGAAGTACGTCCGTACTGCCTCGGCGTAGGCCAGTTGCCGGAACCGGAGCCGCCCTTCCGGGTCCCGCTCGACCTCGAGCTTCCTCAGGTGCTCCCCGAAATCCGTTCGCTCAAGCTCGGTCGTCGTCTCCTCCTCGTGTTTCACCGCTCTCATCAGCCCGAGCCACGCTTCGTGGACGGTGTCGGCGCGCGACTCCTCGAACATCGCCGTCGCGAGCAGCAGTCCTCGCTCGGGTGCGGTGCGAACCGTCCTCACCTGATGAGCCACTTCCTCTGCGCGGTCGGTCACGGCGTGCAGCGCCTGGCCGAGCCAGTCGGTGAAGTCGCCGCCGAACCGGCCGCTGTCCCTTGCGCTCCCCACCAGCCGTGCCAGCCGAGCCAGTTCGTGCATAGGAGACTGATCGCACAGGTGCTGGAGATCGGCGCGCATCAGATCGGACGATCGGAAGGTCATCCGCTCCATTCGGAGGTGTCGCGTGACGACGGTGATTCCCCGGGGGCGCCTCAGCCGCACCGTGTGCGGCTCCAGTTCCGGCGAGCGGGCGTGCCTCATGCCCGAGGGCAGGACCACGACCATGTGGGCCCCTGCCCTCTGGACCCCGGACCGGCAGGCGGTCACACGACGAAGCTCCTGGGAGTAGTGATCTTCATCGGCTACGCCGGAAAGGTCGATGAGGAAGCGGTCCCCCGAACTCGGAGTGAACGGATCGCCCTCCTTCTCCAAGAGGGATAGCTCATCGAACCGGGCCCCCCGTTCACCCACCCTTCCTTCCTCGCCGACCTCGTGCAGCAGCATGATGGCCGCCGCGCGGCGACCGCTCCCGGGCTCCGCCTCCAGCAGGACCACCGATCCGGGCTTCTCCAGCTGGTCGGCGGCGAGGCGGTATCCGGCCGGACGAGCGAACCTGTCGGCCAGACGGACCCGGTCCTCCCGGGCGATCCGGAGGGAATCGATGCCCTTGCGGATCATCCAGTCCGGACCCCCGCCGTAGTGGATGTACTGAGGTCCCGGGCCGTTGTTCACCGGACCCTGGGGATCGGTGACGGTGACGTGGTCCCCCTCGCTCATCGTCCGTCGTCCGGACGCCGGCGCTCGCGCTCGAAGCGCTGATGGACCGTGCCGCTGTTGTCGCCCGCGGTGAACTGGACCCCGGTGTTGTCGCCCTGGAAGTGGGGGGCGTTGTACTGGGGACCCCTGCCGGTGTTCACGGGTCCCTGCGGCTCGTTGACGAAGGTGCCGAGGTCTCCGTTGAGGTTTCCGATGCCACCGTTCACCCGCTGACTCACATCACGCGCCCGCATCCTGATGTGCCCGGCGTCGCGTGCCGAGTCACCGCGGGATTCCGCTTCCTCGTGGTCCGGCGTCGTCCGGGCGTCGCGGTCCTCCTGGCCCAGATCGGGGAGCAGGCGTGCCAACGCGTCGCCGAGCGCCACCAGGTCCGCCTCATGGTTGCGGTGGTCGAATCGCTTGTACTGGCAGTCCGCCAGCTCCAGCAGGTCGTCCGGGAGAGCGGTGTGGTCGATCCGCGTGGCTTTGCCGACGAGCACGGGAATCACGAGGATCCCGCGTTCCAGCGCGACCCGGATCTCATGACGGGTCCAGTCCCGCTCGTTCTCGAGGGCGGGGCGGCCGTCGGCACCCAGCACCCCCGTCCAGCGCGGTCCGATCACGGCGAGGAGCGCTCCGCACTCCTCCACCGCCCTCTCCAGCTCCGCGGGGTAGCGGTGTCCGGGTTCGATCGAACTGCTGGCGAAGAAGACGCGCTCACGTCCGAATCGCCGGGCGAGCTCCCTGTCGATCATGGCTGCTGCGGATTCCTCGTCGCCTGTGCGGTAGTTGATGAAGACATCGGGCATGGATGTTCCCTTCAGGGTGGAGTGCGGGGGATGCGCTGGTGAGCGCGCGGGGCAGATGGGCCGGGCGGGTGCCTGGCCGCGGGCAGCGGAGCCGGAGCACACCCGGTGGCACCACATGTCCGGGTCAGGAGTGTGAAGGGGAGGGCACCGACTGGCGTCTCCTGGAAGCGGGCAGCGCGACGGAGTCGGTGGGATGGTGGGGGCAGAGCGGGACGCGACGCGTCCTGTGGAAGATCCCGGAGGGGAGAGCGGATTCTTGTCCGGTGGACTCGAGTCCGTGCGGCGGAGGCGGTGTCAGCCGTGCGTGGGTGCCAGTGCCCGGGCCAGAGCCGGCTGAAGCCGGTGGACGGCCCGGCTGGTCGGGAATCGGGAGAGTTCCCGTGCGAGACGCCGGACATCGGTGTTCACCGTCGCGGAGGGCACGGCCGGCAGCACGTCCAGGAGCTCGCCGGCGATCGCGCAGGCGTGCTCGACCTCTCCGGACGCGGCGTGCGCCAGGGAGCTGCGGAAGCCGTACCGTGCACGGGTCCGTAGCGCGTGCGGCGGGAGGCGGCGGCACTCACGGTCGAGAAGCTCGGCCGCTGCCCTGGGGCGACCGAGGTCGTACAGGCACCAGCCGGTCGTCATCGCCGCCGGATCGCTCACATGAGTGGTGCCGATCACGGGATGGTCGGCACCGCTGGTGTCGTGGCTGTCGAGCAGATCCCGCGCTCTGTCGAGGCTGCGGAGGCAGTCCCGCTCGTTGCCGGCGAGCGCATGCCCCTGTGCCTCCCGTTGGGCGGCGAGTCCCCGGATGCGGGGAGGGAGTGCGTGGCTCTGGGCCCGGCGGGCCAGAGCGACGGTACCTGCCGCGTCCCCGTCGTAGAGCGTGACCAGGGCACGGCGCACGAAGGCGTAGGAGCCGAGGTGCGTATCGCCTCCGGCGCGGGCCAACTCCGTGGCCTCCCCGGTCCAGGCGAGTGCCGCGCTGCTCATCCCGGCCTCTTGGGCGATCCAACCGGTGTACTCCGCGAATCGTGAGGCAAGTAGAAGGACGGCTGCCCGTTGTCCTGACGGGGTGTCCGCAGCCAGCCCGGCGACCATGCGTGTCTGCGTCTCCAGCAGCGGCAGCAGGACCGTCGGCGCGGCGGACTGGCCGAGCCCGCGCAACTGGTCGAACTGCACGCGGAGAGAGGGGAGGAGGGCGCCGATGGCGGAGGCCGGACGAACCCCGCGCGGCAGTCCCAGGTCGACCAGGACACCCGCGCCCGCCGACAGGACGTCACGGCGCCCCATGGGTCGGAGATCGGGAGGAGCCGGGGCCCCGGTCTCCCCCGACTCGGTCCTGGGGCGGGTGACGAGGCGTTGGAGTTCGCCGTTCGCACCCAGGAAGGCGTCGCAACGCTGCGCCAGTTCGACGGACGCTGAACGCTCCCCCCGTTCGACCTTGCTGAGGTGTCCCTTGTCGTAGGTGAGCGCTGCGGAGAACTCGGTCAGGCTGAGCCCCGCCTCCTGTCGTAAACGGCGTAGTTCTGGGCCGAAGTGTCGAGTCGTACCCATCGTTGACCTCCTTTGGGCAGCGGCCGCATGAGCAGATCGCCTTCACGGAGAACCTTCGTTCGCCGGTCGTCGGGGGATGAGAAGGCCGACGGGGAGGACCTGCCCGTGCGGAGCCTTTGCGCTTCGCATCTGAGAGCGAGTCTGACACGAGATGCGCCCGGGGAATCGGGGTTCCGCAGGGTTGCCCGTTGCCTCTTTCCGTACCGCTCGATCCCGATGGTTCCCGGCCCGTGGCTGGACTCCGGCCATGCTCGGAAGGGGCGGCGAGGCGTCTGTCGTTGGAACGGCGGGGACGCGAACGTCCGAGAGGTGCTTCGGCACCGCAGCCGCCGTTGTCGACCGGGGAGGGATGCCCGGGCGATGGGGCGAGGCGTGCCGACCGTCGCAGCGCCGATCGACCGGGGCCACCGACGGCATCGGAGAGGGACGCGGGTCATGGTGGCCTGGACCGGCTGTTGGCAGCCCGGCAGGCGGCCGCCGTCGACCTGGCCACCGGAACGGACTCGGGGACCTTCTGCTGTCACCAGCCGTGGAGTTCCTGGGCCTCGACGTGGTCCGCGTCCGCTCAACCGAGGCTCCGCAGTGACCGGGAGGGGACCATCAACCTTCCCCGGTCGCGTCCCGGTGGGCGGCGTATCCACCGGCCGCGTCCCGGCGGTTGCTTCCCAACCAGTCTTCCCGCAACCGCCGTTGGCCCTTCTCGCCTCTGTTACCGTGCCTGCGGTCGGCGATCTCAGGGGGGCGGATGGGGGCGGTCCGGCGGGTGGCGGCCGAGCGGCGGCGGCAGGCGCGGGTGCTGCGCTTCTGGCGTGCCGTCGAGTACTTCAGCCCGCCGAAGGTCGATCCGGTGAATCCGCGCAAGCACCTCTTCGCCGTGGGCGCGGACCGTCCGCTGCCCTGGGAGCCCGGTTCCCCCCTCGGCCGGGTCCGGTCCCGCCCGGGGGCCGTGTGGCAGCACACCGTCTACGCCGGGATCTTCCGGGTCGACAAGGTGCGGGACGTGTTGCTGGAGGCGTTCCGGGCCCCGGAGTCCGAGCGGGACCTCGACGGCCGGAGCGGCGGGGACAGCGCCGTGCTGTGCTTCACCGTGAACCAGGACGGCATGCTGATCAAGGACAGCGCCACCCTGTCCTCCTGTGCCTGGGCCGTCGGGCGGACCCTCGCACCCGGGCCCGGCGACGACGAGTGGCTGGCCGGCTTCGACGAGTGCGGCGCGCTCCTGCTGCGACGGCTGCTGGACCTCGGCGACGGGAAGGTCGGCGTCGACCGGCGGCCCGCGACCGGCGCCGGCACGGCGGGGACGGGGGCCGGTCCCGGTGCGGCGGGGGAGGGGCTCGGTCCGGTCGCGGGGCTGATGTCCCGTCTCGTCGTCAGCGCGGCGAAGGGCGGGCTCGGCGTGGCGGCCGGTGCGGTGGGCGCCGGGCTGGGCCCCGTGGCGGGGCCGATGGCCGCCACGGCGATCGAGGAGGTCGGCGGTGAACTGATCGACTCCGCCGCCGCCCGGCTCACCGCCCGCACTCCGGCCGCCGGCACGTTCCCCGCCCGCACTCCGGCCGACGGCACGGGCCCCGGCCGTACCCCGGGCGACGGCACGTCCTCCGACCGCGCCCGGGCCCCCGGCCGTATCCCGGCCGACGGCGCGGCCTCCGACCGCACCCGGGCCGACAGCACGGCCCCCGGTCAGGATTCGGACGACGGCGGGGCCCGGACGGACGGCGGCGGGGCGCCGGAGGAGGAGACGGAGCCGGAGGGGCCCCCGCCCGAGGTGGGCACCAAGGTCCTGGACGTCTTCGACCTGGCGGCCATCACCCGCTGGACGGCCGAGCAGCTCGGCGTCGCCGGGGCCCTCACGCCCGACGCGATCCGGATCAAGAGCTATCAGGTCTCCGCCCGGAAGGCGGACGAGACCAACGGCGACGTCTTCCTCAACAGCTTCTACGCCGACGACCTGGAACGGATCGCCGGTGTCGTGGAGAGCGGCGGGGCCGGCACCGCCCTGCTGGACTACCTGCGCTCCGAGGACGGTCTCGACGTGGGGGAACGCCTCGACGTGCGGGGCCGGCCCGAGGTCGTGCTGGAGGGCGTCCGCCCGTCGGACATGCCGCTGGGCCGCTGGCCGGCGGACACCGACAAGCCGCTGGTGCTCAGCCAGCAGTTCGCCGTCAACCGCATCCTGGCGGACCTCGGGCAGGACGCCGGCGGCCTCTACGCCGTCAACGGGCCGCCCGGGACGGGCAAGACGACCATGCTGCGCGATCTGATCGCGGCCCTGGTGGTCCGGCGGGCCGAACGGCTGGCGGAGCTGAGGCGTCCGGAGGACGCCTTCGCCCCGACGCCGCACACCTGGCGCACGGAGGAGACCGCGGGCAAGAGCTATCCGCGCACCATCCATCCCCTGATCCCCGAACTCACCGGCTTCGAGATCGTGATCGCCTCGTCCAACAACGGGGCGGTGGAGAACGTCGCCCTGGAGGTCCCGGGCGCGCACGCGATCGGCGGCGCCTGGCGGGGACGCGCCGACTACCTCGCCGGTCCGGCCAGCCTGGCGCTGGGGGAGGACGCCTGGGGCGCGATCGCCGCGCGCCTGGGGCGGCGCGGCAACCGTTCGGACTTCGTCCAGCGCTTCTGGTGGGGCGAGCGGCCCAAGAGCGGCGG
The DNA here is from genome assembly GCF_055598485.1 of Streptomyces sp. NPDC107521. NCBI lineage: Bacteria > Bacillati > Actinomycetota > Actinomycetes > Kitasatosporales > Streptomycetaceae > Streptomyces > Streptomyces sp. NPDC107521. The sequence continues at coordinate 52,403 of NZ_JBVKAT010000031.1, read as the reverse complement.
CCGGGCGGAGCCGGAGACGGGCGCGGGCGGCCCGTTGCTGGGCCTCCACAAGCTCCTGCAGATGCAGGGCGACCACCTGTCCGCCGCCTCGCGGACCGCCGGCGGCACGGGCCCCGGCGCCCACGGCCCGAGCGCCGGGGCCTCCGGCACCGGGGCCCCCGGCACAAGGACCCCCGGCGGGAGGGTGCCGGGCGCCAGGCGGCCGGGCGCCGGGCCCCCCGCGGCCACGCCTCCCGGCTCGGCGGCCCGCGGCAGCACGACGCCCCCCGGCACCGGGAGGCCCGCCACCGGATCCCCCGGCACGACGCCCCCCGGCACCACCGCCGCCCCCGGCACCGACGGGGCGCCCCCGCTGGGGAGCGGGACCTGGAGGCAGGCGGTCCGGCGCTTCACCCGGGCCCGCGACCGCGTGCGGGCGCTGGCCGGGGAGCGGCAGGAGATCGCGGACCTCCGCGACCGGCTCGCCGGGCCCGACCCCCGCCTGGACGAGTTGCTGGCCCGGGAGGCCGCGGCCCGTGACGCGGTGCTCCTCCTCCAGCGGGAGCAGCACCGTACGGAGGCCGAACTCGCCGGGCTGCGCGACGAGCACGCCCGGTGCCGGGAGGCCCTGGCCGCCGAGCGCGACCGGCTCGACGGGGCCGAGGCCGCTGTCCGCGGCGGCGAGGAGGGGATCAGGTCGGCGGAGTGGGTGCTCCGCGCCCACGACGCGGCCCGCCCCGGCCTGTTCGGGAGGCTGTTCGCGCGCGAGGCGGCGCGGCGCTGGGAGACCGGGCGGCTCCCCCTGAGCGCGGACGTGGAGACCGCGCACGCCCGCCTCACCGGCCTGCGGTCCTCCCGGGAGGCACGGCACGCCGCCCTCGGCACCGCGCGGGGCGAGCTGGAGCGGGCGCTGGACGCCCTCGAACGCGTCCGGGGCCGGCTGGCCGACGGCGAGCGGGCCCGCGCGCGCCGGGCCGCGGCCGTCACCGAGGCCGGACGGCAGGTGGACCTGCGGCGGCGCGAGGCGGAGGCCGAGCGGCACCGGCTGGCCGCCGCCCGGGAGCGGTGGGGCGACCGCGTGCCGGGAGCCGAGTGGCTGGCGGAGCCCGACGACCGCCCGGCGATGGAGGTGCGCGAGCAGTCGGCGCCCTGGATGGACGCCGAGTTCGCCGGGGCGCGCTCGGAACTCTTCCTCGCCGCCCTGGACCTGCACCGCGCGCTGCTGGCCACCGCGCCCGACCGCATGCGCCGGAGCCTGCAGGCCGTGATGGAGGTGGTCAAGGGCCAGGTCCCGGCCGATCTGGACGACGAAACCGTGCTGGCCGCCTGGCAGTTGCTGTTCCTGGTCGTCCCGGCGGTCTCGACGACCTTCGCGTCGATGGGCCGGATGTTCTCCCGGCTGGGCGGCGAGGCCCTGGGCTGGCTGTTCGTCGACGAGGCGGGCCAGGCCGCGCCGCAGGAGGTGGTGGGCGCCCTCTGGCGGGCCCGCCGCGCCGTCGTCGTCGGCGACCCGCTGCAACTCGAACCCGTGGTCACCCTCCCGTGGACCGGCCAGCAGCGCCTGGCGGGGCACTTCGGGGTGGACCGGCTCTGGGCCCCCGCCGCCGCCTCCGTGCAGTCCCTCGCCGACCGCGTCACCCCGTACGGGACCTGGCTGAAGGACCAGGAGGGCGAGGAGATCTGGCTCGGCTCGCCGCTGCGGGTGCACCGCCGCTGCGACCGGCTGATGTTCGACGTCAGCAACACGATCGCCTACGACGGGATGATGGTCTACGGGGTGCACCGGGACCAGGACGACTTCCCGCTCGCGCAGCGCAGCGTGTGGTGGGACGTCCCCGCCCTGCCCGGCGAGGAGAAGTGGAACCCCGGCGAGGGGAGGGCCCTGGAGGCCACCCTCGACCGGATCCGCGCCCGCGTCGACGAGGCGCTCCGGCAGGAGCGCCCGCCCACCGGGGAGGCACCGCCTGCAGACACCTCCGGGGTTCCGCCGGGGGAGGACCACGCCGCGGCGCGGGACCGCCGACTGAACGACGCCGTCTTCGTCATCAGCCCGTTCCGCGACGTGGTCCACGGCCTCGGCCGGGTCGTCGGCGGCACGCTCGCCGCCAGGCGCTACGGCACGGTCCACACCACGCAGGGCAAGGAGGCGGACATCGTGATCCTGGTCCTGGGCACCGGCGCCGGACAGGTGGGGTCGAGGAACTGGGCCGCCCAGAAGCCCAACCTCCTCAACGTCGCCGTCACCCGGGCCCGTCGGCGCCTCATCGTCATCGGCGACTTCGACGTCTGGTCGAAGCACCGCTACTTCGGGGACCTGGCGCGGCACGAGCTGATCCAGAGGTGGTCGCCGGAGCGCTGAGGCCGGAGCCGCGAGGGGGCGTCTTCCGGCCGCGGGGGGCGGGGAGAGTCCCCCGGACCCCGGCCCCTCGCGGGGGCCGTTGTGTAGCGTGGGTGGTTCTGAGTTCTTTCGCGGTTCTTTCGTACGGTGAACAGACGATGAGCTCTCTCTCGTCGGAGGGGTTCCGAGCCCGGGGGGCAGTGTGGCGGTACGGACCGTGAAACAGGAGAGGGCGGCGCGGACGCGGGACGCGGTGCTGCGCGCGGCGGCGGAGGTGTTCGCGGAGTGCGGCTACGCCGGGGCCAGCGTGGCCCGGATCGCCGAGCACGCGGGACTGACGCTGGGCGCCGTGTACTTCCACTTCAAGTCCAAGGGGGACCTGGCGCGGGTGATCGCCGCCGGGCAGCCCGACCTCGTCGTACCGGCCTGCCCCTCCGAGGGGTTGCAGCGGGTGATCGACGTGACCCTCACCTGGGCAAGGCAGTTGGCGGACGATCCCATCCTGCTGGCCGGGGCGCGGCTGATGATGGAGCAGGAGAACTTCGTCCCGCACGAGCAGAACTCCCACGACCAGTGGCTGGGCATCGTGCTCGCCGACCTCCGGGTCGCCCGGGAGCGCGGGGAGGTGAGGGAGGACGCGGATCTGGAGGCGTTCGCGCGGCTCGTCGTCAGCGCCTGCACCGGCGCGCAGATGCACACCCGGCTGGAGTCCGCCCATCGCGACCTCGCCAACCGGATCGCCCAGATGTGGCGGTGCCTGCTGCCGGCGATCGCCACGCCCGAGGCCGCCGCGCGGATCGTGGTGGGGGAGGAGCGGGGGGCGGCCCGGTGAGCGGGCGGCGCGGAGGACGTGGTCCCGGGGGCCGCGGCGGGTCCGCGCGCCGGGGGCGGGGTCCGGGAGCGGCACGGGCGGGAGCGGTCGCGGGGCGTTCCCGGCGCCGGGGACGGTGCCCGTGACGGGCGGTTCCCCCGCCGGGGTGCACGGGAGCCACCTGAGGGCAGGGGCCCGTCGGACGCCGGACGTCCGCCCGGGGTCCGGGGCCCGTCGGACGTGCGGGAGTTAGGGTCTTTGGTTTGGGTCAGGCCGGATCAGGGAGCGGTGCCAGGGCCCGCGAGCCCGGCCTGATCCAAACGAGAGGCCCCAGCCCGCGGCGTCGCCGCGGCTCCGGCCGGCCGGGGACGCCGTCGGCCGGGCAGGCGGGTCCCGTGAGCCTCCCGGGGCGAACCGGCGAACCGGCGGACCGGCGAACCGGCGAGCCGGTGGCCCGGGGCACCGTGGCGCGGTGCTCCCGAGGCGTCCTCCGCCCCGGTCCCCGGGCGTGCCCCGGCACGGTTTCCGCGCGTGACGGGAAGGAGTACTCCGTGGAACTCTCGGGGAATTCCGGCCGCGGACGCGGGCATCCGCCCTACCGGGCCCGCACGATACGGAGGAGCGGTACGACGCGGCGGGGCGCGGTGACCGCGCGGAGCCGCGGTACGGAACGGTAGCGGGAAGCGGGGCCGCGACGGAGCGGCGGTACGCGGAAGCGGTGCGCCGACGGCGTACGGCACGGCGGTGCGGTACGGCGTTGCCGTGCGGCGGTGCGTCCGGTCGCGCGGGCCGGGACGCGCCACCGGGGCGCGTTGGGTCGTCGGTGGCGCAGGGGTCCCTGCCGGTGGTGCGCGGGCCCGCGCAGGTGGTGCGCGTTGGGTGACACCCGGCCGTCGGGCCGGGGCGGCCGGGGTCCTCGGAGCGGTGGGGCCCGGCCCGGAGGAGAGCGGATGGTGGTCGGCCGCCGCCCGGGGCTCCGTCCGGCGGCGTCCGGACGGCCCGGCACCGCGCGGTCGACGGGTGAGAGGGGAACACCGTGGTGGAGTCCGGGCAGGGGCTGCTCCGGGGCAAGGTCGTGATGGTCACCGGGGCCTCCAGCGGGGTCGGGGCGGCGGCGGCCCGGCTGTTCGCCGCCGAGGGAGCGGCGGTGGCGGTGATGGCGCGGCGCGGGGACCGGCTGCGCGCGCTGGCGGCGGAGATCGGGGCCGCGGGGGGCAGTGCCCTCGTGACACCGGGGGACGTGACGTCGCCGGGGGACGTGCGGGGTGCCGTGGCCGCGGCGGTCACGGAGTACGGGCGGCTCGACGGGGCGTTCAACAACGCGGGTTGGGGGAGTTTCGGGGCGCCGCTCCACGAGACGGACGACGCCGTCTTCGAGCGGATCATGGACGTGAACGTGCGGGGCGTGTGGAACTGCCTCAAGGCCCAGATCCCCGTCATGCTGCGGCAGGGCGGCGGCGCGATCGTCAACACGTCCAGTACGGCGGGGTCGTTCGCCACCGGTGCCGTCGCCCCCTACGTGGCGGCCAAGCACGCGGTGCTCGGGCTGACCCGGGCGGCGGCGGCCGAGTACGGCGAGCGCGGCATCCGGGTCAACGCGCTGATGGTCGGCATCACCCGGACCGAACTGGTGGAGGAGGCGATGGAGGGGAACCCCGGGCTGGAGGAGGCCGCCTCGGCCCGGGCCATCCAGCGCCGTCTCGCCGATCCGGAGGAGGTGGCCCGGGCGGCGCTCTGGCTCTGCAGCGACCAGGCCTCGTTCGTCACCGGGGCCGCGATGCCCGTGGACGGAGGATGCAGCGCCGTGTGAAAACCAACAGCCTTGTGAGGAAGGGGTGTTGGGCGCAGAATTCTGTAAGAAAAAAAATCATTATGTTATTCTTCTGGTGGTCGATGCCGGATGAGACGGTGGAGGGGCGACGGAATGGATCTGAGGGTGCTCGGAGGCATGACGGCGCACGAGGGAGGGCTGCCCGTCTCACCGTCGGCGGCGATGCCCCGGCAGGTGCTCGCCCTCCTCGCCGCGTCGGCCGACCGCGTCGTCCCCACCTGCGCCATCGCCGAGGAGCTGTGGCCCCGGGGCGCCCCCTCGGACGCCGAGCGGGCGATGGAGTCCCACGTCCACCAACTCCGGTCCGACATCGGCACGGTGCTGCGCGCGGCGGGCAGTGAGCGGTCCGCCGAGGACGCGCTGGTGTGGGTGCCCGGCGGGTACCGGCTCGACACCGGCGGCGGCACCAGCGACGCCAGGTCCTTCGAGCGGATGGCCGGGGCGGGCTACCGGGCGCTGGAGTCGGGGAACCTGGAACTCGGCGGCAAGTGGCTGCGGGAGGCCCTGGGCCTGTGGACGGCGGCCCCCTTCACGGGCGTCGCCCAGGGGCCCCATCTCCGCTCCCAGTCGGCCCATCTCACGGGCTCCTGGCAGCGGGCCGTGGACCGGTGGATCGAGACGGACTTCCGGCTCGGCCGCTGGCGCGCGCTCTGCACGGACCTCGCCCGGGTCCTCACCCGGTTCCACTCGACGGCCCCGCTCTACGCCGAGCTGAAGGCGGATCTCGAACACTGCGGCCAGGACCCCGAGGTGATCCGGCGGTATCTGCGCCGACGGCGCGGCGCCCCGGCGTTCAGCGCCCGCTGGGTCGTGCCCGGCGGCGAGGGCTACCGCTCGACGCGCGGCGAGCGCCCGCGCTGTCTGTCGGCCGCCCACGGCGTTCCCCGGACGCACCGGATCTGACGCGCCGACGGGCGCCGGGACGGACGGCGGGCCTCCGCCGCGGGGGCGCCGCGCGGGCGCCGCGCGTCGTCTCGCGTCGTCTCGCGTCGTCTCGTGGCGAGGGCCCGCCGTACGAGCCCTGCGCCGCTCACCCGCCGTGCGCGCCGCGCCATCCGTCCGCCGCGCCCGCCGCGCCCGCCGCGCCCGCCGCGCCCGCCGCGCCATCCGCCCGCCGCCCGCGCCGGGTTCGCCACCCGGCCGGTGCGTCCGCCGCCCGACCGCGGTGCGCTCCCCGTCCGGCCACCGGGTTCTGCCGGCCACCGGCCGGGACGACCGCCGACCGGTCCGATTCACCTGTCGCCCGGCCAGTTCGGTCCAGTTCGGTCCGGCCGTCCGCCGTCCGCCGTTCGCCGTCCGGTCGTGCGTACTCCGGCGTCCTGCCCGGCGCGGCGGCCCCGCCCCGGGAGTCGTCCCCGGCGGTTCCGTGCCTCGGCCGGCGCACCCCGCCCCCGGCAGGCCGTCGCGTACGTCCCCCGTCCCGCGCGGCGCTCCCCAGGGCGTCGGCCCGGAGGCCGACCGCCCCGGCGCCGCACCCGGAACGGTCCGCCCGGCACGCCGCGCCGCGGTCCCCGCCGTCTCCCCGGGACCCGGCATCCGGGCCCTGCCCCGCGCCACCCCGTCTCCCCCGGCCGGTGCCCCTCCGTTCTCCTCCCCCGGTCGGCGACACGGCCGGAACCGCACCCCCGCGGGACCGTCGACCGCCCCCGCCACCGCCTTCGTTCCCCCGCCGCACACCCCGGACGGCGGTGACGGAACGCGGCCTTCCCGTCGCCGCCCGTGTGCGCCGCGGCCGAAGTCGACCCCGTCACTGGCACGAAAAGGGCGCTTGACTAGCCGATCTTGCACTGTCTAGGTTCGACGGGGGCCGCACAGCCGACGGGGGGCGGGCAGGGTGGACGACGGAGAAATACATCGCCTCGACCTGCTCACCGTGCTTCGGCTTCTGGCCGAAGAGGCACCTCTGGAGAGCTTCGAGGAACTGCTGTTACGCGCGGGACAGGAGTGCACCCCCGCCGACCAGCTCCGTCTCGAACAGGCCGTCAGACTGGCCTACGGCATCCACAACGCCCAGGAGCGGCGCCGCCAGCGCGAGGAGGCCCTCGCCGACCTCGTCGACACCGCGCGCGACCTGACCCAGCTCCACGACCTGGGCGAACTGCTCCACATCATCACCCGGCGGGTCAAGCGGATCATCAACGCCGACCTGGCCTGCTTCGGACTGCTCAACGAGGACGGCAGCCTCAGCCTCCACGCCGCCGAGGGCGTCACCACCGCCCTCGTGCCGGGGACGCGGATGGACGGCGGGCCCGGGCACCAGGCCCTCTCCATGGGCGCCCCGCTCTGGACCGCCGACTACCTCCGCGACACCAGCGTGGACCACTGGCCCCAGGCGGACGAGTTCATCCGCGCCGAGGGCATCAAGTCCCTGCTCGCGGTGCCCCTGTTCCACGGCGACAGCACCCTGGGCGTCCTGTTCTGCGCCACCCGCAGCGTGCGGCGGCTCAGCCCCGTCGAGATCGGTCTGGTCTGCTCGCTGGCCGCCCTCGGCGCGGTGGCGATCGAACGCGCGGAACGACTCCAGGACGCCAGGAGCGAGGTCAGCGAACTCGAACTGGACGGCTTCCGCGCCCGTACCACCCTGGCCCGGCTGGAACAGCTCGGGGACGCGCAGAGCCGCATGATGGGCCTGCTGCTGTCCGGCGCCGACCTGGACACCGTGGCCCAGGCGGCCGCCGACGCGCTGGACAGCACCCTGCAACTGCGCGACCCGGCGGGCCGGATCATGGCGGCCACCGCCGAACTGCCGGACCTGGACGACGCCGGGATCGCCCGCACCTCCTGGGAGGCGCACGCCCGGCGCGCCCCCGTGGTGCACGGCGAGGGCACCTGGGTCACGCCCGTCCTGGCCGGTGCCGAGAACCTGGGGTTCGTGGTCCTGCGCCCCGCCCAGGCGCTGGTGGGGGAGGACCAGCAGATGCTGCGGCTGGTCGTGCAGACCTTCGCGCTGCAACTGCTCCTCCAGCGCGGCGCGGCGGTCACCGAGGCGCCGGTGCACGACGCCCTCTTCAACGCGCTCCTCGCCCTGCCGTCCCGGGGCTCGCAGCGGGCCCGCCACCTCGAACAGCGGCTGAGCGCCATCGGCATCGACCTCACCGAGCCGCACGTCCTGCTGGCGGTGCGGCCCGAGGGCGGGGGATACGGCCGGGCCATCGTGTGGGCCTCCTCCCACGCCCACGGGCACGCCGGGCTCAAGACCGTCCAGGACGGCTGCATCATGCTGCTCCTGCCGGGCACCGACGCGTCGGCGGTCGCCCGGTTCGTGGGCGGCGAACTGGCGGCGGTGCTGGGCCACCCGGTCACCGTGGGCGCGGCCGGGCCCGGCGGCGACCCGGGCGACGTGGGCCGGCTGCGGGCGGAGGCGGTGCGCTGCCTGGAGGCCCTGACCGTCCTCGACGCCACCGGGAGCACCGCGTCCCTCGGCGACCTCGGCTTCATGGGGCTGCTGCTGTCCGACGTCCAGGACGTGGGCGGCTTCATCGGCAGCGCGGTGGGACCGGTGCTCGACTACGACCGCAGGAATGACACCGGGCTGACCGAGACGCTGGAGGCGTACTTCGCGACGGGCTCCAGCCCCAGCAAGGCCGCCGAGGAGCTCCACGTCCACCCCAACACCGTCTCCCGCCGCCTCGAACGGGTCACCGCGCTGCTCGGCCCCGAGTGGCAGCGGCCCGACCGGGTGCTGGACATCCAGCTCGCCCTGCGCGTCCACCGGATGAGGGCCGTACTGCGGCTCGGCTCCCCGGTCGCCGAACCCCTCTGAGCCGCAAGCGCCGACCGCCTCCGGGCCACCGGCACGGGCCGCCTCCGGGCCACCGGCGCCGATCGTCCGGGACCACCGCTGCCGGCCGCCCCGGCGCCCACGGCGCCCGGCGTCTCCGGGCCACCGGCACGGGACGCCTCCGGTCACGCCCCTCCCGCCGTACGGCGCCGCGCCCCGTCCCGGGGCGGGTTCGCCGCTCCGGGGGCCTCAGCCGGAGGCTCCCAGGGCCATCGCCGTGTGCGCCACGGACGCCAGCGTCATGTGCCGGTGCCAGCCGCGGAAGGAGCGGCCCACGAAGTCCCGCAGCCCCGCCCGGTCGCCGATGCGCGCGAGGTCCGCGTCCACCCGGTCCTCCAGCTTGGCCGTGCGCAGCAGCGATCCGACCGGCAGGTGCGCCATGTCGGTCACCCAGAGCCGGGACGGCGGACGGGCCGGGTTGGTCCACTCGCCCAGGAGCAGCAGGTGCCGGGGCCGGTTCCCGGCGTGGCCCGGCAGCGCCACGGGCACCGCGGCGGCCAGCGTGGTGCGCAGGGTGTTGCCCTGGGCCGCGTCCCGCCAGGCGACGGGGGTGCGCATGCCCTTGACCACCTCCAGGATCCGCTGGGCGGGCAGCGAACCGGCCCGGTAGCCCGGCAGCGCCGGGTCCGCGACGGCCACCCGGTAGGAGGGGCTGACCCGGGCGACGAAGTGCACACCGCCGGCGGCGAGCCGGCCGGTCGCGGCGGCGACACCGCCCCGCCGCAGGTCGATCAGGACCGGGCGGCGCGGGATGTTCCACCGCTGCGCCATCCGCTCGACGGCGGACACGGCGCACTCCTCCGTGCTCTCCGCCCCGATCCCCTCCGGCAGGTCGGCCTGGTCGCGCCGCTCCCGGTCGTTGATCCAGGGCTCCGGGAGGACCAGCCGCCAGTCGACCGGCGCGCTCAGCTCGGGCGAGGCGAGCCAGACGCCGACCGCCTGCTGGCCCCGGAAGACCTGTCCGAGGTGGGGCGCGAAGTGCTCCTCGACCCCCACCGAGTGCCGGCCCGCCTTGGGTATGTGCAGTGGGCGGGTCACCCACGCCTGCGGGGCGGTGGTGTGCTCCAGGTAGTCGGCCAGGGCGACGCGCAGCGGCAGCCAGTCCCAGGCGGAGCTGGTGATGAAGTGGTGCAGGCTCTGCTCCACGGCCGCCCCGCCCAGATGGGCCGCGATGTTGCGGATGGACTTGCGGCCCGGGGTGGTCAGCAGTCCGCGCAGGTACTGCTCCGCGCGCAGGCGGCGGTCTCTTCGGCTCAGCAGGGAGAACAGGGCGGTGCACAGTTCGGCGACCATGTCGTCGGAGACGTCGGCACCGGCGGCGAGGGCGCGCTGGTGGGGCACTGCCACGGTGTCAGCGGAGGGGTCCGTACCGAGAAGGGAAGTGTTCACGATGCTCCAGCCAGTGGGGCGGCGCTTGTCGGTGTCTGCCGTACTCACCATGGCCGGTGGGGCCGCTCTCCCACGAGGTGCTTCGGGCACCTGATTTCGCCGCCGGGTGCACCGGTGGTCACACGCCCGGGGCCCGTGTGAACCGTTCGTGTCCTGCGAGCCGTGCGCGTGCGAACGCCGGACGGCCCCGAACGGGCGGACGGTGCCGGGACAACCGCGGACCGGGTGCCGGAGTGGGGTCCGGCCACCCCGGTCCGCGGCGCCGTCACCGGATGCGGAGGCCGTCGACGTACGACCGGACGTTGCGACGCGTCTCGGTCACGCTGTCGCCGCCGAACTTCTCCGCCACCGCGTCCGCCAGCACCAGGGCGACCATCGCCTCCGCGACGATGCCCGCCGCGGGGACCGCGCACACGTCCGAGCGCTGGTGGTGCGCCCGCGCCGGGCCGCCGGTGGCGACGTCCACGGTGCGCAGGGCGCGCGGCACGGTCGCGATGGGCTTCATCGCCGCCCGTACCCGGAGCGGTTCGCCGGTGGACAGGCCGCCCTCGACGCCGCCCGCGCGGGCCGTCGCCCGGCCGATGCCCTCCGGGCCCGGCACGATCTCGTCGTGCGCCCGCGACCCCGGCACCCGGGCCAGTCCGAAGCCGTCGCCGACCTCCACGCCCTTGATCGCCTGGATGCCCATCAGCGCGCCCGCCAGCCGGGAGTCGAGCCGCCGGTCCCAGTGCACGTGCGAGCCCAGGCCCACCGGAAGCCCGTAGGCCAGCACCTCGACCACCCCGCCCAGGGTGTCGCCGTCCCTGTGCGCCCGGTCGATCTCCCCGACCATCGCCCTCGACGCGTCCGGGTCCAGGCAGCGCACCGGGTCGGCGTCCAGCCGCGCCACGTCGGCCGGGACCGGACGGACACCGGGGGGCGCCGCCGCGGCGGCCAGCTCGACCACATGGCTGACGATCTCGGCGCCCGCGGTCTCCCGCAGGTACGAGCGGGCCACCGCGCCGAGGGCCACCCGTGCCGCCGTCTCCCGCGCCGAGGCGCGCTCCAGCACCGGACGGGCCTCGGCGAAGCCGTACTTCTGCATCCCGGCGAGGTCGGCGTGGCCGGGGCGGGGCCGGGTGAGCGGGGCGTTGCGGGCCACTCCCGCCAGCACCCCGGGGTCCACCGGTCCGGGTGCCATCACCCGCTCCCACTTCGGCCACTCGGTGTTGCCGATCAGGACCGCGACCGGTGAGCCCAGGGTCAGCCCGTGCCGCACCCCGCCGAGGAAGGACACCTCGTCCCGCTCCAGGGCCATCCGCGCGCCCCGGCCGTGGCCGAGCCGGCGGCGGGCGAGGTGGTCCGCGACGTCCCCGGTGGTGACCGGCACCCCGGCGGGCAGCCCCTCCAGCGTCGCGACCAGTGCGGGGCCGTGGGACTCCCCGGCGGTCAGCCAGCGCAGTCGGCTCACCGGAGCCTGCCGAGACCGCTGTCGGTGAAGCCCCGGTCGCCGTGGAGCCAGGACACCGTGTCGTACATCTCCTCCTGGGTCAGCGAGGAGAGCATGGCGTTGCGGGCCCGGGCCCGTTCGCCCGCCGGGTGGTACAGCTCGCTGCCCATGCGGCGCGCGATCAGCTGGGTGCGGCCCGCGCGCTCCTGGCGCACCGCGTTGAACTTCTCCAGGCGCTGGACGACGTCGTCCTCGCCCATGCCGTCCAGCAGGTCGCCGAGGACCACGGCGTCCTCCAGCGCCTGGCAGGCGCCCTGGGCCGCGTACTGGAGCATCGGGTGGGCCGCGTCGCCGAGCAGGGCGACCCGTCCGTCGGTCCAGTTCCGGACCGGGTCCCGGTCGCAGAGCACCCATTCGCGCCAGCCCTCGCCCAGTTCCAGGAGTTCGCGGGCGGTGGCGCCGACGCCGGGGAACTGCCCGAGGACGTGCGAGGGGTCGGTCTCCCGTCCGGCGACCGGCACGCTCGCGCCGTCGTCGCGGGTCACCGCGAGGTTGAGGTACTTGCCGCCGCCGATGATGTAGTGCACGAAGTGCCACTTCGGCCCGGCCCAGAGGGTGACCGAGTTCCAGCGCAGCGGCTCCGGGACCTTCTCGATCGGGATGACCGAGCGGTAGATGGTGTGCCCCGACACCCGGGGCTCGCCGTCGCCCAGCATCGACGCCCGCACGGTGGAGCGGATGCCGTCCGCGCCGATCAGCGCCGCGCCGCGCACGGTCCGCCCGTCGGCGGTCCGCACCCGCACCTCCCCGTCGCCCTGCTCGTGGCCCGTCACCGCTGCCCCGGCGACGAGTTCGACCGCGTCCAGCTCCTGGCAGGCGGTGAGCAGGGCCAGGTACAGGTCGCCGCGGTGCACCACGGCGTACGGGTTGCCGAACCGCTTCCGGTAGGCCCCGGTCAGTTCCATGGCGGCGACCCGCTCGCCGGTGACCCCGTCCATGAACCGTAACTCGTCGATGTACACGGCCTGGCGGCGCACGCTCTCGCCGACCCCGAGGCGGTCCATGGCGTGGAAGGCGTTGGGGCCGAGCTGGATGCCGGCGCCGATCTCCGCGAAGGTGTCGCTGCGCTCCAGCACGGTGACGCGGTGTCCGTGCCGGGCCAGCGACAGTGCCGTGGCGAGTCCGCCGATGCCGCCTCCGGCGACCACTATGTGTGCCATGTTCCATCAAGTCCCTTCTGAGTGAACAGGGTTGGGCCGATGTGCCAGTGCTGGTGCCGGTGCTCGTGCGTGCTCGTGCGTGCTCGTCCGGGAGCCGGGAGCCGGGAGCCGGGAGCCGGGAGCCGGGAGCCGGGCGGCGCGGTGGCGTACGTGTGGCGCGGGCGCCCGGCCGGGGGAGGACGGGCCGGGTACGGGGCGGGGCACGGCGGGTCCCCGGCGGGACCGGGGGAGGCCCGGCACCGCACCCGCGGTGCCGCCCGGACCCCGCGCCCCGCGCCGTGGAGTCCGAACCCGGGGTCCGGAGTCCGAAGCCGGGCCCCGCGCCACCCGGCCCGGCCCCGCCCCCGGTGGGGTCAGGCGCCGTCCGGCTCCAGGGCCAGGCCGCGCCCGGCCAGCGCGGCCAGGGCGAAGGTGCCCTCCACGGTGGCCTCCACGTCGAAGGCGTGCCGCTCGGCCGGGGGGCCGCCGATCAGCGGAGCGGCCAGGTCGGGCAGCACGGCGCCCTCCGCCGCCTCCCGGGACTCCCACAGCAGGACGGCCCCCCACCGGTCGGTGGCCGCGTCGGAGATCCAGAACTTCAGCCGCAGCCCCGGGAACCCCGAGAAGCGGGGCACCGCCTCGTCGCGCAGGAACTCCCGCAGGGACTCCACGGTCTGCCGGGAGCCGGACAGGTCCCACCACACGATCACCGCGTGCACGCGAGGGCCACCCCCCGGAGCAGCGAGCCGATGATGCCCGGTCCGTCCACGGTCAGCACGGACTCGGCGTGGAACTGCATCGACGCGAAGGCACCCGCCCGCAGCGCGTGCACCTCGCCGGTCAGCGGGTCCCGGCTCACCTCGACCGTGCCGTGCGCGGGATGCTCGAAGGAGTCCCCGTCCCACCGGGCGGCGAAGGTGTTGTAGAAGCCGACCCGCGCCGCCCGGCCGAACAGGTCGATCTCGTGCTGGGCGCCCTGGTTGGGCACCGGACGGCGGACCAGGTCCAGGCCGAGCAGGGTGCTCAGCACCTGGTGGCTCAGACAGACGGCGAGGAACGGTCTGCGCTCCTCCAGCAACCGGGCCACCGCGGACCGCAGACGGGCGATCTTCGGATGCGCCGTCTCCCGGGGGTCGCCCGGCCCCGGGCCCATGACCACGAGGTCGTACGCGTCCAGGTCGTACGGCTCGTCGAAGCGGCGCACCTCCACCTCGCAGCCCAGCGAGCGGATCTGGTGGGCGATCATCGCGGTGAAGGTGTCCTCGGCGTCGATCACCAGGAGCCGCCGGCCCGCCAGGGGACCGGCGGCCCGGACCGGGTCGTCGGCCTCCCGCAGCCAGAACCGCGCGATGCCCTCGTTGCGCGAGTCCAGCGCCTCGCGCACCGCCGGGTGCGCGCCGAACCGGGTGGGCTCGCTCCCGCCGAGCGCCGCCAGCAGCCCGGCGGCCTTGGCACGGGTCTCCTGCACCTCCGAGGCCGGGTCGGAGTGGCGCACCAGCGTGGCGCCCACCCCGATCCGCATCACCCCGGCGGTGTCGATGTCGGCGGTGCGGATCAGGATCGACGAGTCCAGGGTGCGCCCGCCGGCCGCGTCCCGTCCGATCAGCGCGGCCACGCCGCTGTAGTAGCCGCGGCCCGTCGGCTCGTGGCGGGCGATGACGCGGGCGGCGCTCTCCAGCGGGGAGCCGGTCACCGTGGGCGCGAAGAGCGTCTCGCGCAGGATGTCGCGCACGTCGCGCCCGGTGCGGCCCTCGATGAAGTACTCGGTGTGGGCGAGCCGGGCCATCTCCTTGAGGTAGGGGCCCACCACGCGTCCGCCCCCGGGGCAGATCCGGCCCATCATCTTCAGCTCCTCGTCGACGACCATGTACAGCTCGTCGGTCTCCTTGGTGTCGGAGAGGAAGGAGAGGACCCCGTCCAGGTCGGGGCCGGACTCGGGGTAGCGGTAGGTGCCGCTGATCGGGTTCATCACCGCCCGGTCGCCCCGGAGGCTGATGTGGCGCTCGGGAGTCGCCCCGACGAAGGTCCGCTCGCCGGTGTGGATGAGGAAGGTCCAGTACGCGCCCGCCTCGCGTTCGACGAGACGGCGGAAGAACGACAGCGCGGCCCGCGCGTCGAAGTCCGGCAACTGGGCGGTGAACGACCGCTTGATGACGAAGTTGGCGCCCTCGCCGGTGCCGATCTCGTCGGCGACGACCCGGCGCACCGTCTCGGCGTACTCGTCGTCGCCGATGTCGAAGTGGCCCCCGGTCACCTTCACCGGGTGGTCGGGCAGCAGCGCGAGGCTGTCGCGCAGCGGGACCGCGTACTGCTCGCGCACCCGCATCGCCAGCAGCGGACTGCCGTCGTCCGGGGCGGCGAAGCCCCGTTCGGCCAGTTGCCGGTAGGGGATGAGCACCAGCAGTTCGTGGCCCGCGGCCTGCCGCGCCGCGTCGAGCCGGAGGTCGGCGAGGGTGCCGACCCGGGTCATGTCTCCGGCCAGTGCCTCCAGGGTGTCGTCCCCCGCCGCCTCCGGGCGGTGCAGCAGCGCGAACGCCCCGGCCGTGCCGTCCAGGATGCGTGCCAGCAACCCGGACGCGCCGTCCTGCCTGGTCATGGGAATCCCTTCGCCTGGGCGGCGCTAGCGCGCCGCCACGGTCGCGGTGTCGAGTTCGTGCAGGGCAGCCCCGGCCGTCAGGACCCTGGCGGCCCGCTCGGCGGCGTAGGTGAGCGCCAGCCGGTGGTAGTCGGCGGAGAAGTCCGCGACGGCGTCGCCCACCAGGAAGGGCTGGACGTCGTTGGAGTACGCCTCCACCGCCGTCATCAGGACGCCCACGTGCGCGTACACCCCGCAGACGACGAGCTGGTCGCGGCCCGCCGCGCGCATCCGGTCGAGCAGGTCCGTGCGGTGGAAGGCGCTGTAGCGCCACTTGGTGAACACCCAGTCGCCGTCCTCCGGCTCCAGCGGGGCGACCACCCGGCGGTGCTCGGGGCTGGCCCTCATCCCCGGGCCCCAGAAGTCCTTGAGGAGCCCGCGCTGTTCCGGCGTCATACTGCCGGGCTGGGCGGTGTAGGCGACGGGGACGCCCAGCGCCCTGGCCCGGTCGCGCAGCCGCGCCGTGTTGTCCACCAGGGCCCGGCCGAGGGCGGTGGTGCGGGGGAAGGGCCGCAGGAAGTACTCCTGCATGTCGTGGAGCAGCAGCACCGCGCGCCGGGGCGAGAGCCGCCAGTCCACGGTGTTCTCGGGGAGCTGGTCCGCGGTGGGCGGCGGATAGGGCTCCACCGGGGGGATACCGGGCATGGGGCGATTCCTTCCGTTCTCAGACACCGAGGGTGGCCCCGCCGTCCACGGTGAGTTCGTGCATCGTGATGTGCCCGGCGTCGTCCGAGAGCAGGAAGGCGACGGTGCGGGCGATGTCCTCGGGGCGGGCGACCTTGCCGAGCGGTATGCCGACCCGGTACTTCTCCGGGCTGCCGGCGATGGACGCCTTGGCGGCGGTGTCACCGGTGTGCATCCCGTGCAGCATCGGGGTGTCGGTGGACCCGGGCGCGACCACGTTGCAGCGGATGCCGCGGTCGGCCACCTCCAGGCCCAGGCACTTGGTGAAGGCCGTCGCGGCGGCCTTGGACGCGGCGTAGGCCGCCATGTCCGCGCGGGCCGTGCCCGCCGCGTTGGAGGCGACGGTCACGATCGCGCCGGTGCCCCGGGTGAGCATGCGGTTGACCACGGCCCGCGACACGTGGAAGACGCCGGTGGCGTTCACCGCGAAGGTGGCGTTCCAGTCCTGGTCGGTCAGGGAGCAGGCGCGGCCCAGGCGCAGCACACCGGCGGTGTTCACCAGGTGCCGCACCGGTCCCAGCCGGGTCTCGACCTCGTCGACGAGTCTCTCCACGTCGGCGCTGGAGGTGACGTCGGCGGCGAGGCCGGTCACCTCCAGACCGTCCGCGCGCAGCTTCGCGGCGGTGGCCGCGATCCGGCCGGGGTCCAGGTCCACGGCCGCCACGCGCGCTCCGCGCTCGGCGAGCAGCCGGGCCACGGCCTCTCCGATGCCGCCGGCCGCTCCGGTGACCAGGGCGAGTGTTCCTTGCACGTCTCCAACCTCCTTGTGCCGTCGGCCCTGTGCCGACACGCGTCGGGTGATGCGGTGCGAGGGTGAAACGGGTCGGTGCGGTGCGGGCGCGGTCAGTTGCCCCAGGCCGAGGCGACCTCCACGGCCTGCTGGGGGTTGAGCCGCGGATCGCAGAAGCTCAGGTACTTGTCGCCGATGCGCTCCAGCTCGACCGCGGCCGAGACGCACTCGGTGACCGCCTCAGGGGTCGTCTCCAGGTGCAGGCCCGCCGCGACGCCGCCGCCGGCCTCCACCGCGTCCCGGAACGCCTGGATCTCGCACACCACCGTCTCGACCAGGCGGGTCTTGAGGCCCTCCGGTCCCGAGACGGTGTTGCCGTGCATCGGGTCCGACAGCCAGAGCACCGGATGTCCGGCCGCGGCCACGGCCTTCACCAGGGCGGGCAGCCTGCGCGCGGCGTTGTCGGCGCCCATCCGGGAGATCAGGGTGAGCCGCCCGGGGCTGCGCCCGGGGTCCAGGCGCTCGCACAGGCCGAGCAGTTCCTCGGGGGTCATGCCCGGCCCGACCTTCACGGCCACCGGGTTGGCGACCGCGGCGAGCAGGGCGATGTGGGCGCCGTCCGGCTGCCGGGTGCGCTCGCCGACCCAGGGCCAGTGGGTGGAGGCCAGCAGCAGGGAGCCGTCGGGTTCGCGGCGCAGCAGGGGCAGTTCGTAGTCGAGGAGCAGCGCCTCGTGGCTGGTCCACACCGGGACGCCGAACTCCGCGCGGTGGCCCGCGGTGCCCCGCCAGCCCAGGTAGTGCATGGTGTCGCTGGCGGCCCGGTAGCCCGAGAGCAGGTGGTCGGGGTCGGGGCTGCGCAGTCCGGTGTCGGGCTCGGGGCGGTTGACCAGGTGCCCCCGGTAGACGGGGAGTTCGACGCCGTTCACGGTCTCGGTCGGGTTCGACCGGGGCTTGCCGTACTGCCCGGCGAGACGGCCCACCCGCAGCACCGGTTTCCCGGCGGCGAGCTTCATCGTCCCGGCGAGCACGTCGAGCAGGGCGGTCTTGCGGGCGACGTCGGCGGGGGTGGCCTCGGCCGGGTCCTCGGCGCAGTCGCCGGCCTGGATGATCTGGAGGTGCCCGGCGGCGGCCTCGGCCAGCAGGCTCCGCAGGCGGCGGACGGCCTCGATGTCCACCAGGGCGGGCATGCGCCGCAGATGGGCGCGGGCCGTGTCCAGCCGGGGGTGGTGGGCCCAGTCGGGCTGTTGGAGGGCGGGCAGGGAGCGGAGGTGGGACTCAATCTCGGTCATCGGATTCCCTAGGCGGGCGTGCCGGAGTGGCTCCGGCTGAAGGCGGGCGTGGCCATGGATGAGTGAGCACGGGCGTGTGCGAGCCGGCGGGGGCTGGGCCCCGAGGGACTGCGGTCACGGGCATCCCGTCGTGCGTCCTCCAGTGGGCTCGCATCCGGGCCCGGTGGGGCGAGCACCACGTTGGAGGGGGGCGCGCCGGGCGGCAACGCCCCGCGGTGTAGTCCGTCGCGATGGCGGTCAGTCCGTCGGGTCGGGGCGTAGTCCGTCAACTAGCGCGTGGTCGATGTCACGTGAGGGCTCTCCGGAGACCTCCGCAGACCTCCGGGGCCCGTCCGGGCGTGGGCGGCGCGCTCCCCGGCCCGCCCGGGGAGACCGGTGCGCACCGCCCCGGGAGGGGGAGGGAGAGGGTCCGGATCGCCCCCGCGGGCGGCGACTCCGTCATGTTGGCCCGCCACATGTGACGGATTCCGCGGCGCGTGACAGAGTTCGCGGCCGCTCCGTGCGGCGCCGCCCGCCCCTGTGCCAAGAATCTCCCCGTCCGAACCGCCACCCCGCCCCGCAGAGCAGGAGCGTTCCGCGATGACCACCCTCCTCCCCGGCACCGCCGCGCACCACGCGACCGACGACGACGTCGTGACCGCGGTGGCCGTCCGGCCGGTCCCGGGGACGGGGACGGGGGCGGCGGGGACCGACGAACAGCCCGGCACCACCGGGCCCCGCGCACCGGAGTCCGGCACCACCGGGCCCCGCGCACCGGGGCCCGGCACCACCGGGCCCCGCGCGCCGGGGCCCCGAGGGACCCGCGCCCCCGGATCCCACGTATCCGGGACCGGCGCACCCGCGGGCCGCACACCGGCGTACGGCCCGCCCGCGAACGTCGGCCCGGCGGACACCGCCCGCCGCGCCGCCCCCCGCACCGCCCCCGCCGTCCGCACCGCCCCCGGGCACCCCGCCCCGACCTCACCGCGGCACCGCGCCCCCTCCTGCGGGCACCCGGCGCCGCACCCCGTGCCGTGCCACCGCGTCCCGCACCGGCACGCACGGTCCCGCTGCCGCGCCGACGGCTGAACCGCACGACGGCGGACCGCCCGCCCCCGGGCCCACGCCCGCGACCGGACCGGCGGACCACCGGCCGGCCGCCGGGGCGCCGCAGACCGACCGATCCCTCCGGGGCCGCCACCGGCCCCCATCGGACCTGGCCGAAAGGAAGCTCTCCGATGTCCGCAGCAGACCCCCTTCTCGAACTGCCCTACGGCACCGCGCCCGACCCCGGCGAGTTCCTCCGCGCCGCGATCCGCTGGCACTTCTCCAAGGAGACCGGAACGCCGTTCTGGCTCGACCGCGTCGGGCGGCTGGACTTCGACCCCGTCGAGGACGTCCGGACCTTCGACGACCTGAGGCTCTTCCCCAACTTCGCCAACGAGCTGCGGGAGGTGCGCGCCGAGGACCTGATCCCGCGCGGCTACGGCGAACGCCCCGGCATCGTCGGCGTCTTCGACAGCGGCGGCACCACCGGCGCGCCCAAGCGCGTCGTGATGCTCCAGGAGTGGCTGGACATGCTGCTCGCGCACAGCGACGCCCAGCTCGACGCGCACGGCGTGCCCCGCGACGCCAACTGGCTGCTCGCCATCCCGTCCGGCCCGCACATGGTCGGCGCCTCCTTCCAGCAGCTGGTGGCCCGGCGCGGCGGACTCTCCTTCTCCGTCGACGTCGACCCGCGATGGGTGAAGAAGATCATCGCCCGGGGCGACCAGGCGGAGTCCGACCGCTACACCGAGCACCTCATCGACCAGCTCCAGCACCCGCTCCGGTCCCAGGACATCGGCGTCCTGATGCTGACCCCGCCGGTGCTGGAGCGCCTGTGCCGCCGCGACGAACTCGTCGACCTGGTGCGCGAGAAGGTCAGGGCCATCATGTGGGTCGGCACCCAGCTCGACCCCGACACCCGGCACCTCTACCGCACCGAGCTGTTCCCCGACACCGTCCTGTGCAGCGGCTTCGGCAACACCATGACCCTCGGGCACGTCACCGAGCGCCCGGGACTGGGCGACGACGACCCCTGCGTCTACGACCCGTTCTCGCCGTACATGACGTACAACGTGGTCGACCTGGAGAAGCGCCGGCCGGTCGGCTACGGCGAGCGCGGACGCGTGGTCATGCACTACGTCGGCAAGAGCCTGTTCCTGCCCAACAACGTCGAGCGGGACGTCGCCACCCGCATCCGGCCGCTGCCGGGCCACGTCGGCGACGCCGTCGCGGACATCGCCCCGGTGCGCGAGTTCGACGACGAGAAGGTCATCGAGGGGGTCTACTGATGGCCGCCCCCGAGCCGTACACACTGGACGCGCTGGGCCCCGGCGGCCCCTACCGGGCCCGCCACCGCGAGACCGTCACCGACACCGCCGGGACCGCCGTCGCCGAACTCAGCCTGGTGCCGCGGCTGTTCGTCGGCCGGGCACTCGGCGCCCTGCACCGGGCGGAACCGCTGCCCAGGGAGCGGCGGCTGGCCGCCCTCGCCCGCGCCGCCCGCGTCTTCCGCGAGGACGAGGTCCACGGGCTCGGCTACGACGCGTACGAGCGCACCGTCTCCCGCGTCTCCGGCATCCCGCTGGCCGCCGTGCGCTCGGCCGCCGACGAGATCGCGGACTCGGCGCGCCGCGCCCTGGTCGGCGCCTACGGCGCGCTGCCCGGCGGCGCCGTGCTGGACTGGCGGGACGGGCGCACCCGCACCGGCAGCGCGGTGTGGACGCGGCGCGGCGAGGTGCTCGCCGTGAACGCGGCGGGCAACCACCCGGCCCCGCACGCCCTGTGGCTGGAGGCCCTCGCCCTCGGTTTCCGGGTGGCCGTCCGGCCCTCGCGCCGGGAGCCGTTCACCCCGCACCGCCTGGTCGCGGCACTGCGCGCGGCCGGCTTCGGCGACGACCACGTGGTGCTGCTGCCCACCGACCACGACGTGGCCGGGGAACTGCTCGGCGGCGCCGACCTGGCGCTGGTGTACGGCGGCGACGACGTCGTCCGCAGGTACGCCGCCGACCCGAGTGTGCTGGTCCAGGGGCCGGGCCGGACGAAGATCCTCGTCACGGCCGGGGCGGACTGGCGGGCCCACCTGGACACGCTGGTGGACTCCGTCGCCCACCACGGCGGGATGAAGTGCGTCAACGCATCCGCCGTCCTCGTCGAGGGCGACCCGGCGCCGGTGGCCGCCGCGCTCGCCGAACGCCTGGGCGCGCTGCCCAGCCTGCCGGCCGAGGACGAGAAGGCCGGGCTGCCCGTCCAGCCGCTCGACCGGGCCCGGGCCCTCGACCGGCACCTGCGGGAACGCGCCCGGGGCACCGTCGCCCACCTCGGCGGCGACGGCGTCGTGGAGGAACTGGCGGACGGCGGCGCGGTGCTGCGCCCCGCGGTCTTCGAGGCGCCCGGCCTCGGGGGCGGCTGGCACACCGCCGAACTGCCCTTCCCCTGTGTGTGGGTGGTGCCCTGGAGCCGTGCCGACGGGGCCGCCGCCCTCGGCGGTTCGCTGGTCGTCGGCGTCCTGGCCGACGACGCCGAACCGGCCGACGCCGAGCTGATCGACGCCCTGGTCGCCGACCGGACCATCGCCAACGTGTACGTCGGCGACCACCCCACCCACTGGATGGACCGCAGCGTCCCGCACGACGGCTACCTCGGCGAGTTCCTGATGCGCAGCAAGACCGTCATCCGCGGCTGACCGGCGGCCCCCGGGCCCCCAGCCGACACTCCCGTCACACCCAGAGGAGCAGACTCATGTCCATCACCGACGCACACAACGGCGCCGTCCCCGCGGGCGCGGCCGGGGAGTACGCCCTGGCCGGTGAACTCGTCGTCCGCCGGATGGGGTTCGGCGCCATGCAGCTTCCCGGACCGGGGGTCTGGGGACCGCCGAAGGACCGGGCGCGGGCGGTCGCGGTGGTCCGCCGCGCGGTGGAGCTGGGCGTCAACCACATCGACACCAGCGACTACTACGGCCCGTACGTCGCCAACGAGGTGATCCGCGAGGCGCTCCACCCCTACGACGACGATCTGGTGATCATCACCAAGGTGGGCGCCTTCCGCACCCCGGACCAGGCGTGGCCGGCGGCCCTGAAGCCGGAGCAGCTCCGCCGGGCGGTCCACGACAACCTGCGCGGCCTGGGCCGCGACCACCTCGACGTGGTCAACCTCCGGATCGTCGAGGAGGCCGGCGGCCTGGGACCGGAGGACTCGATCGCCGAACCCTTCGGCGCGCTGGCCGAACTGCGGGAGCAGGGCCTGATCCGGCACCTCGGGGTCAGCAACGTGACCGCCGCGCAACTGGCCGAGGCCCGGGAGATCGCCCCGGTCGTCTGCGTGCAGAACGAGTACAACGTGGTGCGCCGCCTCCACGAGGACCTCGTGCGCACCTGCGCCGAGGCGGGGATCGCCTTCATGCCCTTCTTCCCGCTGGGCACCTTCACCCTCCAGCACGAGAAGGACACCTCGACCGACACCAAGGTGCCCCAGCAGGTCCCGCTGGACGCCCGGGTCATCCACGCCGTGGCCGGGCGACTGGAGGCCACCCCCTACCAGGTGGCCCTCGCCTGGCTGCTCCAGCACTCCCCGAACATCTGCTGCATCCCCGGCACCTCCAGTCCGGGGCACCTGGAGGAGAACGTCGCGGCGGCGGCCCTGCGGCTGTCCGACACCGACGTCAAGGAGCTGGACGCGCTGTACGGGGGCGGGGAGCGATGAGCCTCGGGTACTTCGCCGGCCAGAACCGCAACGAGGTCGTCATCGTCCCGCCCGGCGAGGGGCCGAGCCGGTGGGCCTTCGGCGACCGGTACACGGTCAAGTCCGGTGAGCACAACACCGGCAAGTCCCTCTTCCTCATCGAGGCCCTGGTGCCGGAGGGCGGCGGTCCGCCGCTGCACGTCCACCACTGGGAGGAGGAGGCCTTCTACGTCCTGGAGGGCACCGTCGAGTTCCGGGACCGCCACGGGAAGCACCAGGCGCCCGCCGGCTCCTTCGTCTACGTGCCCCGGGGCACGGAGCACGCCTTCAAGAACGTCTCGCCGGAGCCCGCGAAGATGCTCTTCCTGACCCTCCCCGGGGGCAAGGAGAGGTTCTTCCTGAACGTCGGGGTCCCGGCGGACGACGACACCCCGCCGCCCTCGGAGGAGCAGCGCCTCAAGGACGTGGCCTACGGCTACGAGGTGGGCCCCGAGTTCGGCGACGAGTACCTGGAGTGATGCCCGGCGCCGCCACGGCGCCGCGCACCGCCGACCCCACCCACCATCGAGGAGTTCCCTTGTCACGCACCGGAAAGCAACCCACCCGCCGCTCCCTCCTCGCCGCCGCGGGAGGCGTGGCCGGCGTCACCGCCCTCGGCCACGCCCAGCCCGCCCTGGCCGCCCCCGGCGGCGCGGCGGGAGCGGCCGCGGCCCCCGACACCGTCGTCGAGGCCGCCGTGGTGCCCGGCGACCCCCGCTACGGGGACCTCCGGGCCGGGCTGAACCAGCGCTGGACGTCCTCCCCGGACCGCATCCACCTGGTCTCCACCACCGAGCAGGTCGTCCGGATCGTCGCGGAGGCCGCGGCGTCCCGCAGACGGGTGACGGTGCGCAGCGGCGGCCATTGTTACGAGGAGTTCGTCTACAACGCCGACGTCGAGGTCGTCGTCGACATGTCGGAGATGAACGCCGTCTACTTCGACCCGGACCGGAACGCCTTCGCGGTCGAGCCGGGCGCGACCCTCGGCGACGTCTACGACCGGCTGTTCCGCGGCTGGGGCGTGACCGTGCCGGGCGGCATGTGCTACTCGGTGGGGGCGGGCGGCCATGTCGCCGGAGGCGGCTGGGGACTCCTCTGCCGCCGCGACGGCCTGATCGTGGACCACCTGTACGCGGTCGAGGTCGTGACGGTCGACGCGGCCGGGAACGCCCGCGCCGTGGTCGCCACCCGCGACGACACGGGCCCCCTGCACGACCTGTGGTGGGCGCACACCGGGGGCGGCGGCGGAACCTTCGGGATCGTCACCCGCTACTGGTTCCGCTCGCCCGGCGCCGCGGGCACCGACCCCTCCGACCTGCTGCCGAAGCCGCCGGCCGAGGTCCTGGTCAGCGCCCTGTCCTGGCCGTGGGCCAAGCTGACCAAGGCGGACTTCACCACGCTGGTGCGCAACTTCGGCACCTGGCACGAGGCCCAGTCGGCGCCCGGCGGCACCACGGCCGGGCTGGTCACCCTGCTCAACCTCAACCATGTGTCCGCCGGGGAGATAGGGCTGCTCACCCAGGTCACGGGGGACACCCCGAACGCCGAGGCGGTGCTCCAGGACTGCCTGGACCACATCACCCGGGGCATGCGCATCGCGCCCACCCGGCCCTCGGAGAACTCCAGCGAGCACGGGCCGCTGGCCAACTTCTTCGTGCCGCGCCGCTGGAGCTGGCTGAAGGCCACGCACTACCTCGGCACGAGCAACCAGGTGATGACCAACCCGCTGCTGCGCGGCGACCAGAAGTCCGCCTACCACCGGCGGGGCTTCACCGCGGCCCAGATATCCACCCTCTACCAGCACCTGCGCTCGACCCAGCTCGACAACCCGATGGCCCAGGTCGTGATCAGCTCCTACGGCGCGCAGGTCAACGCCCTGGCGCCGGGGGACACCGCGCAGGTGCACCGCGACTCCGCGTTCAAGGTGCTGTACCAGGCCAACTGGACGGAGACGGAGGACGACGCGGCCAACCTGGCGTGGCTGCGGGGCCTGTACCGGGAGACGTACGGGGACAAGGGCGGCGTCCCGGCCCCCGACCAGCAGACCTCGGGCTGCTTCGTGAACTACTGCGACATCGACCTGAGCGACACCCGGTACAACTCCTCCCCGGTGCCCTGGCACGACCTCTACTGGGGCGGCAACTACCCGCGCCTCCAGCGGACCAAGGCGCACTGGGACCCGACCGACTTCTTCCGGCACGGCCAGTCGGTCCGGCTGCCCTGACGCCCCGCCGCCCCGGACCTGCCCCGGGTCCGCCCGGACCCGGGGCACCCGGCGGCCGCTACGGGGTCCCCGCCGCCCGCAGCACGCTCGACAGGAGCCCGGGGAAGCGCCGCTCCAGGTCGTCGCGGCGCAGCGTCAGGGTGTACTCCCGGCCCATGGCCTCCTGCCGGATGAGCCCGCCCTCCCGCAGCACCCGCCAGTGGTGGGTGAGGGTGGACTTGGGGACGCCTTCCAGGAGGCTTCCGCACGGCGTCGGGCCGGCCTCGGCGAGGGTGCGCACGACCTTGAGGCGCGTCGGGTTGCTCAGGGCGGTGAGGACGTCCTCGAGTCGGATCTCTTCGGCTTTCGGGTGACGGAGTGCCATGGCAGCCATAGTACGAACATACGCGGATCGTGGCCCGGCCCGCCTTGCGATCGGCGCATCTACGATGGTACGAGTATGTACGTAGCAAGGCTCCGGCGGGCCCCATCCGTCCGGGTGCGGTGAATCCCCCGGCCGACACCCGGCGACCGGGGTGGGTGCGGGCGACAACCGCCCGCACCCACCCCCTCCGGCATGGACCGCCCAGGTCACGAAGGTGAGGAAAGCGCAGTGAACCAACCCTCAGCCGCCTCCGCGGACGAGCCGGTCACCCACGACGTGGTGATCGTGGGAGGCGGCCCCGTCGGGATGCTGCTCGCCCACGAGCTGGCCCTCCAGGGCGTGCCGCCCCTGGTCGTCGAGAAGCTCCCGGTGCCCTCCGGGGTGTCGAAGGCCGGGACCCTGCACGCCCGCACCGTGGAGAGCCTGCACCGCCGGGGGTTACGCGAGGCCGTGCAGCCCCGTCCCGCTCGCGGCGGCCGGGACAGCGTCCCCTTCCACTTCGCCGGGATGTTCGACATCGACCTCGCGGAGGTGAGCGGCGAGGGCCCCGTCATCGTCGGCAGCCCGCAGGCGTACGCCGAGCAGGTCTTCGCCGACCGGGCCCTGGCCCTCGGCGCGAGGATCGTGCGCGGCCAGGAGTGCACCGGCGTCCGGGACGAGGGGGACCGCGTCCGCGTGGACCTGCTGGGCACGGACGGGACGCGGTCGCACGTCACCGCGCGCTGGGTGGTCGGCTGCGACGGGGTGCGCAGCGCCGTGCGCCGGACCGCCGGAATCCCCTTCACCGGGACCCCCGCCACCGTCTCGGCCCTGATGGGCGAGGTGCGCCTGCTCGACCCCTGGAGCGCCCCCGCCGGCTGGCAGCGCACCCCGCGCGGCTGGACCCTGATCTGGCTGAACCCCGCCGGGCACAGCCGGGTGTGCACCTACGACTTCCGCGGACCGGCCCGGGACCGCCGGGCACCGGTGACCTTCGAGGAGCTCCAGGGCGAGATGGACCGCATCGCGGGCCGGCCCGTGCCGATGGCGGACCCCCACGACCTCACCCGGTTCAGCGACGCCGCCCTCCAGGCCGAGCGCTACCGGGCCGGCCGGGTGCTGGTGGCCGGGGACGCGGCCCACGCCCACTTCCCGATGGGCGGCCAGGGGCTCAACACCGGCCTCCAGGACGCCCTGAACCTCGGCTGGAAGCTCGCCGCCGAGATCAGGGGATGGGCCCCGGCCGGGCTGCTGGACAGCTACGACGGCGAGCGGCGCCCGGTGGCGGCCCGGGTCCTGTACAACGTGCGGGCCCAGGTGGCGCTGATGAACCCCGAGGTGCTCACCGACTCCCTGCGCGGGCTGTTCCGCGAGATGATGCATCTGCCGCAGGTGAACGACCTGCTCACCGGCATGATCAGCGGCACCGCCATCCGCTACGACGTCCACGCCCCCGGTGACCCGCTCGCCGGCTCCTTCGCGCCGGACGCCCGGCTCAAGACCGCCCGGGGCCTGACGAGCCTCGCCGCCCTGCTGCACGACGGGCGCCCCGTGCTGGTCCACACCGCCGCGGCGGCGCACTGGGCCCGGGTGGCCGAGCCCTGGTCGGACCGGCTCTCGATCGTCGAGGCGGTACCGGAGCCGGCCTCCGCCCTGGCGGCCCCGGCGCTCCTGGTCCGCCCCGACGGCTATGTGCTCTGGAGCGCGCGCGAGGACGGCGCCACCCCGGATCTCGCCGGGGTGGCCACCGCGTGGCTGGGCGCTCCGGCCTGACGCGGCCGGGAGCCTCAGACCGGTTCCGCGGGCGCGGGTCCGAGGGTCCGGATCACCAGGTCGATCGTGGTGGTCAGCCGCTCGACGTCGTGGCCCGCGCGCTCCCGCACCCGCAGGCCGAGCACCGTGGTGAACAGCAGTTCCACGGTGTCGTCGATGTCGAGCCCGGCGGCCAGCTCACCGCGGTCCCGGCCCAGCTCCAGCGCCGAACGCAGGGCCTGCCGGGTGACCTCGAAGGCCGCCTCGGTCCGGCGGCGGACCTTCTCGTCGGTGGTGCCCAGCTCCGTGGCCGTGTTGACCACGAAGCAGCCGCGGCCGGACTTGCCGTCGGCCGGACAGGTGACCAGCCAGAGCATCCACTCCCGCAGCGCCTCCTGGACGGTCCGGTCCGTCGCGTCGAGCCGCTTGCGCGCCTCGGCGGACTCGGTGGCCCGGTAGTGGTCGAGGGCGCGCAGGAACAGCGTGTGCTTGTCCGTGAACGTGCGGTACAGGCTGCTGGGCGTGAGCTTCAGCTCGTCGCCCAGATCGCGGACCGAGGTCGCGTGGTACCCGCGTCGCCAGAACAGCTCGGTCGCCGAGGTGACCGCGTTCTTCTCGTCGAATTGTCGGGGGCGTCCCATGTATTCACCTTACCCAACTTGTGGAGCGAGCGCTCCCATACTACTCTTCTCTTACGGGAGCGATCGCTCCCGAATGGTGAAGGAGGCCCCGTTGACGACCGCAGAACAGACCCCCGCCCTGACGAAGGAGCCCGAGGTCCCGGAGAAGAGCCGCTGGCTGGCGGTCTCGGCGGTGGCGTTGGGCACCTTCCTGCTGGTGACCGCGGAGCAGTTGCCGATCGGCCTGCTGACCTCCGTGGGATCGGCGCTGTCGGTCTCCGAGGGCACGGCGGGCCTGATGGTGACGGTGCCCAGCATCGTCGCGGCCTTCGCCGCCCCCCTGGTGCCGATGCTCGTGGGATCGCTGGACCGGCGCGTCCTGCTGATCGCCCTGATGACCCTGATGACCGTCTCCAACCTGGCCACGGCGCTGGCGCCGAACTTCGGCATCCTGGTCGCCTCCCGCGTCGTCGTCGGCATCGCGATCGGCGGCTTCTGGGCGGTCGCCAGCGGTCTGGC
Source organism: Streptomyces sp. NPDC107521 (assembly GCF_055598485.1). Classification (NCBI taxonomy): domain Bacteria; kingdom Bacillati; phylum Actinomycetota; class Actinomycetes; order Kitasatosporales; family Streptomycetaceae; genus Streptomyces; species Streptomyces sp. NPDC107521. The sequence continues at coordinate 24,104 of NZ_JBVKAT010000031.1, read as the reverse complement.
CATCCGGCTCGCCGCGCCCGCCGACGTGCCCCGCGCCACGGCGGTGATCTTCGGCGGCGTCGGCGCCGCCAACGTGTTCGGCGTCCCGCTCGGCACCCTGCTCGGTGACTTCACCGGCTGGCGCATCGCCTTCACCTCGCTGAGCGTCCTGGCCCTGATCACCCTCGTCGCCCTGCTCGTGGTGCTGCCGAAGCTGGTGGCCGCGCAGATCATCCGGCCGAAGCTGCTGATGGAGCAGTTCCGCAACCCGGGCGTGCGGGTCGGCATCATCGCCACGGTGCTCATCGTCTTCGGCCACTTCGCCGCCTACACCTTCGTCAGCCCGGCGCTGCAGAAGCTCTCCGGGATCGACGAGAGCTACGTCGGACCGCTGCTGTTCGGCTTCGGCGTGGCCGGCCTGATCGGCAACTTCGCCGCCGGCTCCGCCCTCTCCCGCCAGGTCTTCCGGACCGTGCTGATCATCTCCGTGGCCCTCGGCATCGCGATGCCGCTCTTCCTCCTGCTGGGCCAGAACAAGGTCGGCGGCGCCATCCTGCTGATCATCTGGGGCCTCTCCTACGGTGGTGTCTCGGTCGGCCTCCAGACCTGGATGATCAAGTCCGCCCCGAAGGCGGTCGAAGCGGCCTCCTCGCTCTGGGTGGCGGTGTTCAACCTCTCCATCGGCCTCGGTGCCCTGGTCGGCGGCTTCATCGTCGACACGCTCAGCCTCAACGGGGTCCTCTGGCTCGGCGGCGCCTGCGCCCTCCTCGCCGCCCTGACCATCTGGACCGCCCGCGGCAACCAGGCCTTCCGCTGACCGGCCCCCTCACCAGGGCCACCCGAGGCGCCCCGCACCACGGCGCCGACCGGCGTGCCGTCGCCCCACCGGCGACGGCACGCCGTTCGCGTGTCCGGGACACCTCCCGGCCGCCCCCGCACCGGCTCCGCCCCCGCCCCTGCGCCCGCCCGCTCAGGTGCCACGCGCGCCCGCGTCCGCCCGCACCGGCCCCGCGGCGCTGTCGGCGGGGGATGGGAGGATGCCGGGGCCGGGGAAAGGGGCGGGGTGTGGGGCGTGCGGAACGGGAGGTGCTCGCACGGGCGGCGCGGCTCGCGGACGCCGCGCGGGGCCTGACGGAGGACCACGGCAGGGCCGTCGGCGCCGTGCGCGACGCCTGGGCGCCGATCCGGGACGCGGCGGTGGAGCGGGAGTTGCGCACCCTCCCCGTGGAGCGGCTCCAGGACGTGACCGAGGGCCGGCTGCGGGTCGGGCCCGTCGAACAGAGCGGCCTGGACACCGTCGGCGCCGTGCTCGCGGCCGGGCCCCACAGGCTGCGGCAGATCCCCGGCATCGGACGGCAGACCGCCGACCAGATCCTCGCCGCCGCCCGGCGGCTCTCCGACGCCGTGGTCGACGCGGTCGCCGTCCCCATCGACGTGGACCGGCCGACCCCCCGCACCACGGCCCTCGTCGCCGCCCTGCACGTCCTGGTCGAGGCGGGTCCCGAGGCCCGGCGGGCGGTGACGGCGGCCGAGGCCCTCACGGCGCGCCTCGGCCCCCCGCTGGCCGACGCCGGACCGGCCGCCGGGCGGCTGCGCATGCTGGTCGCGGGCAAGGAGGGACGGGCCCGCGCGACGGCCGCGGTCACCGGGCTCCGCGCGCTCCTGGAGGAGGCGGAGGGGGCCGGGCTGCCCCCGCTTCTCGCCCAGACCTCGGTGGACCTGCTGCGCCCCGCGGACGAACTCGCCGCCTGGACCGGCTTCGAGCTCCGCTCCGCCGAGTACCACGGACTGCTCGCGGAGGTCTCCGGGCTGCTGCCCGACGCCGCCGCCGCGGAGGGCTTCCTGCCCGAGGAGGTCGCCGAACGGGTGCGCGGCCAGCGCCTGGACGACATCCACCGCAGGGTCTCGCTCCGCGGCTACCAGGCGTTCGGCGCCCGGTTCGCGCTGGCCCAGCGCAAGGTGATCCTCGGCGACGAGATGGGCCTCGGCAAGACCGTCCAGGCCATCGCGGTCCTCGCCCACCTGGCCGCCGAGGGGAAGGGCCGCTTCATGGTGGTCTGCCCGGCGAGCGTGCTCGTCAACTGGACCCGCGAGATCGAGACCCGCAGCTTCCTGCCCGTCTCCGTGCTGCACGGCCCCGAGCGGTGGAGAGCCTTCGCGGACTGGCGGACCCGCGGCGGCGTCGCCGTCACCACCTACGAGGCGCTGCGCGGCTTCCCGGCCCCGGAGGACGACGCGGAGGGGACCGACCTGCTCGTGGTCGACGAGGCGCACGCCGTGAAGAACCCCGGGGCCCAGCGGTCGCGGGCGGTCGCGAACTGGACCCGGCACAGCGAGCGCGCCCTCTTCATGACGGGCACACCGATGGAGAACCGGGTCGCCGAGTTCCGCAACCTGGTCGCCATGCTCGATCCCGGGATCGCGGACTCCCTCGCCGAGCGGAGCACCCTGGTCGACTCGGCCGCCTTCCGCCGGGCCGTCGCCCCCGTCTATCTGCGGCGCAACCAGAAGGACGTCCTGACCGAACTGCCGAGCCTCCAGCACACCGACGAGTGGGAGGAGCTGAGCACGTCGGACGGCGCGGCCTACCGCGAGGCGGTGCGCGAGGGGAACTTCATGGCGATGCGCCGGGCCGCCTACGCCCGCCCCGAGCGGTCGGCCAAGCTGGAGCGGCTGCGCGAGATCGTCCGGGAGGCCGGGGAGAACGGGCGCAAGACGGTGGTCTTCTCCTACTTCCGGGACGTGCTCGACACGGTGGGCGGGGCGCTCGCGGCCGAACCCTCCGGCGCTCCGCCGCTGTTCGGGCCCCTGTCCGGGAGCCTTCCGGCCGGGCGGCGGCAGTCCCTCGTCGACGACTTCACCGCGGTCCGGGGCCCCGCGGTGCTCCTGGCGCAGATCCAGGCGGCTGGCGTCGGCCTCAACATGCAGGCCGCCTCCGTCGTCGTCCTGTGCGAGCCCCAGGTCAAGCCGACCCTCGAACACCAGGCGGTGGCCCGCGCGCACCGCATGGGCCAGGTCAGACCGGTGCGGGTGCACCGGCTGCTCGCCACCGGGGGAGTGGACGAGCGGCTGGTGCGGGTGCTGGAGCGCAAGACCCTCCTGTTCGACACCTACGCGCGCCGCAGCTCGGTCGCCGAGGCGACCCCGGACGCGGTGGACGTGGCGGACAGCGAACTGGCCCGGCGCATCGTGGAGGAGGAGCAGGCACGGCTGGGCGTGGCCCCCACCCCCGCCGGCCCCGCGTCCGCGCCACCGCCGGAGGCACCGGCGCACCCCGTGGCGCCGGGGGAGCCGGCGGAACCGGGTGCCGACGGCGGCCCCGTCCCGCCCCCACCGGCGGCGCCCGGTCCGGCGGCGGTGGAACCGGGGGTGCCCGAGGAGGGAGCGTCCGGTCCGGGGGCGTCCGACCCCGCGACGCGCGCCGCGGAGGCGGCGGCCGGGACGGGAGCGTCCGGGCGGGGCTCGGAGCCCGGCCCGGAAGGACCCGGTCCGTGCGGCACCGGAACGCAGCCCGTGGCCGGGACGGAGGCGCCCGCTGCGGGTACGGCACTTGAGTCGGCGGACTCCGGTCCGGAGGCCGTGGCCGGGCCGGAAACACCCGCTGCGGGTGGAGCACTTGGTCCGGTGGTGTCCGGTCCGGAGCCGGTTCCTGGCCCCGGGGCTTCCGGTCCGGAGAGGGTCCCGGGCCCGGGGGCGTCCGGTCCGGAGCCCGTGGCCGGGACGGGAGTGCCCGGTGCGCGGGCGTGCGATGCGGGAGAGGTGGTCGGATCGGGGGCGCCCGGGACGGGAGGCGTTCGGACGGAAGCCTGAGTCTCCGATGTCCCAACACCCCTGTTCCGGCAGGGGAGATGCCAGGACGCCTCCGCGGCGCCCGGGCTCGCCGTGCCCGCCGCGTGGCCGGAGGGCGGGCGCCCGTGCCGCCGGGGAGGCTGTGTCCCGGCAACCGGGCGTGGAGGACAGCGGGTCGGTGGGCAGCGGCAGGGATGCGGGACGGGTGCCGTCCGCGCCCGGACCGGGGCGCGTGCGCGCCCGCGGCGACGTACCGTTCCGGTCCCGCCCCGCCCAGGCCCTCCGGGCCACCACGCCGCTCAGCCGCCGGCCATTCGCCCCGCCCCGCCACGCCGCCCCCGGCCCGCCGGACCACCGCCCGGCGGGGCCCCGTACCCGCGCCGTCCGCGGGGTCCCGTACCCGCCCGGCCCGCCCCGCGCTTACGATGCGCCCAGTCACCGCTCGAACACCGGTGCGCCCGGAGCCGTTCCGCACCGTCCCGCACCCCGCCCGAACCAGGAGCACACCTGCCCGTGTCCACGCCGCCGCCCCCCGGACCCCACGGGCCGTACCCGCAGGGTTCCCCCGCCGCACCCTGGGGCCACCCCTACGGGCCACCGCCGCCCCCGGAGGCCCCGGTCAACGGCGTGGCCATCGCCGCGCTGGTCCTCGGCATCCTCTGCTTCCTGCCGGCGGTCGGACTGGTCCTCGGGATCATCGCGTTCCGTCAGATCCGGCGGCGGGGCGAGCGGGGCAGGGGGCTGGCCGTGGCCGGGGCGGTGCTGTCCGGCATCGGCATCGGGCTGTGGGCGATCGCGCTGGCCACCGGCGCCGCCGCCGCCTTCTGGGAGGGCTTCCGCGAGGCGGCGGACGACCGGGCCGGCACCCCCTTCACCCTGAGCAAGGGCGACTGCTACAACTCCCCGGGCGGGTCCGTGGAGGGCGAGATCGACGAGGTCGACGAGGTGCCCTGCGAAGAGCCGCACGACGCCGAGGTGGTCGGCTCCTTCCGGATACCCGGCCGGACCTACCCCGGGGACGACGGGATCGCCGAGGTCGCGGACGACCGCTGCTACCGGATCGCCGAGACGTACGCGATGGACTCCTGGGCCCTGCCCGACGAGGTGGACCTGTATTACCTGACGCCGAGCCCGCAGAGCTGGCGCCTGGGCGACCGGGAGGTCACCTGCGGGTTCGCGCGGACGGACGAGGAGCCCCTGACCGGCTCGCTGCGCGCCGACGAGAGCGTGCTCGACGAGCACCAGGTGGCCTACCTGCGGGCGGAGGCCGTGCAGTACGCGGCCCTGGACGAGATGCCCGAGGCCGACGACTTCGACGAGGACCCGGCCGCCCAGCGGGCCTGGGCGGACCGGATGGCGGACGCCCTCGCCGAGCAGTCGGAGATGCTGGGCGGGCACGACTGGCCCGCCGGGGCCGACGGACCGGTGGCCGCGCTCGTCGCGGACCTGGAGAAGGCGCGGAAGGAGTGGGGCCGGGCCGCCTCGGCCGAGGACGCCGACACGTTCTACGGGCACGAGGACAACGGCTGGCAGCTCATCGATCCCGAGGACACGGTGACGGCCCGCGAGGCCCTGGGGCTCGCCACGACCCCGCCGGACACCGGGGAGGACGGCGAGGACGCCGGGGACGGCTCCGGCATGGAGGTGTGACGGCGGCCTGAGCGGGGAGAAAGTGCCTGCGTAAAGCCACCGTCCCTCCTGGGTAATCACTTCGAGTGATTCTCTGGCCTTTGCTTGCCTCGCACAACCCTGGGTTGCGACGCTGTAGCTGTCCGTACAACCTGATGGGAGCGGCGAGTGACTTTCGGTGAGCAGCCGGCGTATCTGCGGGTCGCGGGGGATCTTCGCAAGAAGATCGTCGATGGCGCGCTGCCGCCGCACACCCGGCTGCCCTCCCAGGCGAGGATCCGCGAGGAGTACGGGGTCTCGGACACCGTCGCCCTGGAGGCGCGCAAGGTGCTGATGGCCGAGGGGCTCGTCGAGGGCCGCTCCGGCTCCGGCACCTATGTGCGCGAGCGCCCGGTTCCCCGTCGCGTCTCGCGCTCCGGGTACCGGCCGGTGGGCGGGTCCACCCCGTTCCGGCAGGAGCAGGCCGAGTCGGGCGGCCGGGGCACCTGGGAGTCGCGCAGCGAGCAGGCCGAGGCGGGCGTCACCGTGGCCGAGCGGCTCGGGGTCAAGCCGGGGGACCGGGTGATGTGCACCCGGTACGTCTTCCGGGAGGCGGGCGAGGCGATGATGCTCTCCACCTCCTGGGAGCCGCTGGACCTCACCGGGCGGACACCGGTGATGCTGCCCGAGGAGGGGCCGCTCGGCGGCATGGGCGTGGTCGAGCGGATGGCCGCCATCGAGGTCGTCGTGGACAACGTCACGGAGGAGGTCGGCGCCCGTCCCGGCCTCGCGGAGGAGCTGCACGTGCTGGGCGGGGTGCCCGGCCATGTGGTCCTGGTCGTCCAGCGCACCTTCTACGCCTCGGGGCGGCCCGTCGAGACGGCCGACGTGGTCGTCCCGGCCGACCGGTACCGGGTGGCGTACCACCTGCCCGTCCGCTGACCCCGGGGCCCCTCCGGCTCCGGCGTGTGAGATGGCGCACTCGGCCCGTGCGCCCCCCACGCGCTCGCCCGTGCCCGCCCCGGCGGCCGGGCCGCTCGCACTGCCCCGCGCGGAGCGGAGGGGCCGGTCGTCGCCGCAGGTGGCGTCCGCCGCGGTCGCGGGGTCCCGAACCCGGCGCACCGGTGCGCGGGGAGGGCGCGTTGACGATTGCGCGCCCCCCGGTGTTCTGGCTGGTTGCGTACCTCTTTGTGAAAAGCCGTATTCGCTGCGTAAAGGTTGGGCGTAGGCTCAGGCATATGCGGATTGCGGTTTCCTTAGCAGACGGAACGCGACACGCGCCGCGGACGGGACGTGGAGGGGCGCGATGAACGACGGCACGATCACTCTTCCCTGGCTGGTCCTCCGCCAGGACGACAACGGCAATCGCTACCGGGTGGGCCGGTACGCGACCAGAGCCGAGGCCCAGAAGATCGCCGACAGCCTGGCGGACCGCGGTCAGCGGCAGGACTACCTGGTCGAACGGCTCGGCCAGCCGGAGCCGGGCGCCGCGGGCTGACGGGCCCGGGCCCGGGGTCTCCGGATGTCCGGGGGCCGGCCCGGTCCGGTTCCGGCGGACCCGCCGGGTGCGGGGCACGGGGGTTCCGGGGCGCGGGCCACCGGGATTCCGGGTGCCAAGGGCTCCGGGCGCCAAGGGCTCCGGGACGCCAGGGGCTTCTGGACGCCCAGGGCTCCGGGGCGATGGATCGCCGGAGTTCCGGGGCGCCGGGCCACCCGGTCCGGAGGTGTGCCGGTCCGGCGGATCGTCGGCCCGGACGGGCCGCTCCGGCTCGCCGGGGCCATCGTGCCCGCCGGTCCGTCCGGAGCGCCGCTTTCCCGGGCTCCGCGGGGCCCGTCGGTCCGCCCGGGGTACCGGCCGACTGGTTCCGCCGGGCCGTGACGGCTCCCGTTTCGGCCGACTTCCCGGACCCCGGCTCATCGGTTCCGGGCTCGTACGGACCCCGGTCCGTCCGGATGCCCCGGGGTGACTCCCCTGCCTGCTGACGGGGCGCCGGTGGCGGGGGTGCCGGGGCGCGGGGGTGCGGAGGGTCCCGGGTCCGGTGCGGGGAGCGGTGCTTCCGGAGCCGGCGCGCGGTGCGAGTGGTCCCGGCCCGACGGGGCGCTCCTCCACCGGGCGCGTGCGGACGCCGTCCGCCGGGGCACTAGGGTCGCGCCTGACCAGGGTTCCGGAGGGCGGAGGCGGAGTGATGTCGGGCCTGATCGACACGGTGGCGTGGGTGCGGACCGAGAACGGCCGCATCCTGTGCGCCCGGCCGCGGGGCAAGGACGTCTTCTACATCCCCGGCGGCAAGCGGGAGGGCGACGAGAGCGACCTCCAGACCCTGCTGCGCGAGATCGAGGAGGAGCTGACCGTGCGCCTCGATCCGTCCACCGCCGTGCACGTCGGCACCTACGAGGCGGGGGCGCCCGGACTGCCGCCCGGCACGGTCGTGCGCATGAGCTGCTACACCGCCGAGTACGAGGGCACCCTGACGGCCAGCAGCGAGATCGAGGAGACCGCCTGGTTCTCCTACGCGGACCGCCCCCTGGTCCCGCCCGTCGACCAGCTCCTCTTCGACGACCTCAGGGCCGACGGGGAGTTGACCTGACGCGGCGCCGGAGCCGTGGTCGGAGCAAGGGCAAGGGCAAGGGCAAGGGCAAGGGCAAGGGCAAGGGCCAAGGCGGGGGCCGATGCCGGGGCCTCGGCCGGGTCCGGGCCGGGAGCCGCCCCGGGCCCCCGGGGCCGCGCTTGGGCCGATCCGGACTCCCGGAACCGGATCTGAGGCCGTGACAGGAGCGGGGCCGGGAGGGCCGCGAGGGGGCCTGGACCGGCACGGCGCCCGCGCCACCCCGGTCCGCCGCGCGGCCCCTCCGTCCCCGGCCCGGCGCCCCGGTCCCGGCGGCACCGCCGGGCGCGGGGCCCGCACCCGCCCGGCGTCCATCCTCCGCACCGCCCGCCCGGCATCCGACTCCACCCGGCGCGCGCCGAGATGAGGATGACGGGCCGCCGAGCGGTATCCCGCCCGAATATGGGGTATGGGGCCATTAACCCCACAAAATCGGACAAGGGTGGGGGGTTCGTCGGCCGGGGAGGTGAGGCGTGTGACCGGCATAGGGGACGGCTGCGCGGAGTGGGTCTTTCCCGCGGCGCCGGACGCGGTGCGGACCGCCCGCGCGTTCGTCCGCCGCCAGTTGCGCGACTGGGGTCTGGCGCCCGTGGGGGATCTGACCGTCCTGCTCGTCAGTGAGCTGGTCACCAACTCCCTGCGGCACGCCACCGGTCCCATCGGGGTGCGCCTGGTGCGTCCCTCGGGCCCGTCCGGGGTGCTGCTCGTCGAGGTCTCCGACCCGCTGCCCGAGCTGCCCCGTGAACGCGTCGCCCGCCCCGAGGACGAGGGGGGCCGGGGGCTGCTGCTGGTGGCCACCGTCTCCCGCCGCTGGGGGGCCACACCGGGCGACGCGGGCAAGACGGTCTGGTTCGAACTCGCGGCGCCGCGATGACCGTCCCGTCCGCCGGGCCCCGAACCACCCGCTCCCTGTCCGCCCGCTCCGTGGCCGCCCGGCTCCGAGCCGCCCGCCCCGGATCCGTGCGCCCTCCGGTCCTCCGCGGCCCGGCCCCGCCGTCCCCGGCCCCGCGGTCCCCGGTCCCCGGGTCCGTGCCCGCCCCGCTCCCGGGAGCCCGGTGCCCCGCGCCGCCCGCTCCCGGCCCGCTCCTTCCCGTCCCGCCCCGGGGCCGTTCCGGGTCGCCGCCGGGCGCCTTACGGGTCCGCCCGCCGCCCGGGGGTACCCGGTCCGGCGGCCCCGAGGGGTACGTGGAATGGTTCAGGCCAATGGCAGTTGTGGCGCCGTGTGATTCGACGGCGCTTCCGTTGGTTAGAAGACTGGAAGTGCTGTCGCGGTCCGGACCGGAAATCATCGGGACCGTGCTGTGATCGTGAACACCGTGTTGCGCGGCCCCGTAGTACTGGATACTGCGGGCAGCCGCCCTCGGTGACCGGTGCCGGACGCGGTGAGCTGGAGGGGACGGTTCGCGTGAGCGAGATACCAGCGAGGGCCACGGGCTCCGAGGGCCCGTCGGGCGCCGCGCCGCCCGGTGACGCCGTGTGGCGGAGCAGCCCGCCCGGCTCCATCTACGACTACGTCAAGGTCGCCTCCTTCTCGATCGGCCCCGACGGACTCGTCGACCAGTGGAGCCTGCGCGCCGAACAGCTCCTCGGCATCCCGGCCGAGCACGCCATCGGCCTGGACCCCATCGAGACCTTCATCGACCCGGATCTGCGCGGCCGGGGCCGGCGCAAGATGGCCGAGATCCTGGACGGGCGGGAGTGGACCGGTGTCGTCCCGTTCCGCGCGCCGCCAGCCGACGGGGAACCGGCCCGGCCCGGACCGCGCGGCCACCGCGAGCCCGCCGGGGCCGGGGGGCCGCGGGACCGGCGGGCGTTCCGGGAGGGGCGCGCCGAGCGCGGACAGCGGGGGCTCGCCGAGGTCTATGTGATGCCCACGCTCACCGAGAGTGGTGAGAGGGCCGCCGTCTGCATCGTCGTCGACGTCCGCGGACTGCGCAGCATCGAGACCGATCTCGCCGCCTCGCAGGCCGTTTTCGGCCAATCTCCGTTCGGCTTCCTGCTGATCGACCCCGACCTCCGGGTCCGCCAGGTCAACCAGCAGTTCGCCTCCGTCTTCGGCGGAACCCCGGACGACCACCGGGGCAGGGGGGTGTACGACTACCTGCCGCGCACCGAGGCCGACCGCGTCTGCGCCACCCTGCGCCGGGTGCTGGAGAGCGGCGAGTCCGTCACCGACATGCACGTCACCGGGCACCTGCCCGGCACCGACCTGCGGCGCCACTGGTCCGTCAACCTCTACCGCGTGCACAGCGGTTCGGGACGGCCCATCGGCATCGCCTGGCTCGCCACCGACATCACCGCCCGCCGCGCCGCGGCCCGCGAGGCCGCCGCCGCCCGCCGCAACCTCGCCCTGCTCAACGAGGCGGGTGCCCGCATCGGCAACTCCCTCGACCTGGAGACCACCGCCCGCGAGCTCCTCGACGTGGTCGTCCCCGGCTTCTGCGACCTGGCCACCGTCGACCTCTACCAGGGGCTCCTGGTGGGCGACGAGACCCCGCCCGGCCTCGCGGACGGCAGCGCCGAACTGCGCCGCGTCGCCTTCTCCAGCGCCGTGTCCGACGCCCCGTTCCTCGGCACCGGCCAGCGGGTCAAGCTCGGCGCGGTCCACCACTACCCGTTCAACTCGCCCTGCGCGGACGCCCTGCGCACCGCCCGGCCGCGCTCCGTGCCCGCCGAGGACGGCGGACTGGTGCAGTCCAGCCTCGCCGTGCCGATGGTCGCCCACGACACCGTCGTCGGACTCGCCCAGTTCGCCCGGACCAAGGGCAGCGAGCCGTTCGGCGACCGGGACCGCGACCTCGCCGTGGAACTCGCCGCCCGCGCGGCGGTCTGCATCGACAACGCCCGGCTCTACCGCCGCGAGCACGAACGGGCGCTGATCCTCCAGCGCTCCCTGCTCCCGCCCGGCGACCCGGAGGCGTCCGGCCTGGACATCGCCTGCCGCTACCTGCCCGGCAACGCGGCCACCGGACGGCCCAGCGAGGTCGGCGGCGACTGGTTCGACGTCATCGAACTCCCCGGCCACCGCACCGCCCTCGTCGTCGGCGACGTGATGGGCCGCGGACTGCGCGCCGCCGTCGCCATGGGGGAACTGCGCACCGCCGTCAGGACCCTGGCCCAGCTCGACCTGGAACCGGCCGAGGTCCTCTCCCACCTGGACGAGATCGCCCGGGGCCTCGGCGCCCCCGGCGGCCCCGCCCCGGCCTTCGGCTCCGCGCCGGGCGTCCAGCAGGCCACGCGGTCCGCGCGCCGCCCCCGGGAGGCCGACCTGTCCGAGGTGTACCTGGCCACCTGCGTCTACGCCGTCTACGACTCGGTCACCCGCCGCTGCACCTTCGCCAACGCCGGCCATCTCCCGCCCGTCCTGGTCGAGCCCGGCGAACCCGCGCTGATGCTGGACGTTCCGCCGGGCATGCCGCTGGGCGTCGGCGGCGAGCCCTTCGAGGAGGTGGAGGTCGAGCTGCCCGAGGGCTCCCTGCTCGCCCTCTACACCGACGGCCTGGTCGAGAGCCGGGACCACCCCCTCGACGAGGGTCTCCAGGCGTTCGTGGGGGCGCTCACCGATCCGTCGCGGCCCCTGGAGGACGTCTGCGACCACGTCCTCGACACCCTCAACACCCATCACGGCGAGGACGACATCGCCCTGCTGATGGCCCGGGTGCAGGGGCTGCCCAGCGAGTCCGTCGGCGACCGGACCCTGCCGCGCGAGCCGCGCAGCGTGGGCCGGGCCCGCGAGTACGCCCGGGAGAAGCTGTTGGCCTGGGGCCTTGAACCCCTGGTCGACACCACCGAGTTGCTGGTCAGTGAGCTGGTCACCAACGCCCTGCGCTACGGCGAGGGCGAGATCAGGCTCCGCCTGCTGCTCGACCGCACCCTGGTCTGCGAGGTCTGGGACGCCGGGCTGGTCCAGCCGCGCCGCCGCCGGGCCCGGGACACCGACGAGGGCGGCCGGGGCCTGCAACTCGTCGGACTGCTCAGCGCGGCCTGGGGCTCGCGCCGTACGCCGCGCGGCAAGACCGTGTGGTTCGAACTCCCGCTCCCCGGCGCCGACACCCGTCTGGCGGACCCGGCGGAGGCCCTGATGAGCCTCTTCTGACCCCCCCCGGCGCAACCGGAACACTCCGCCGCCCCGTCCTCACCCGTACCACGGGACCGAGGACGGGGAGGACGGGTCATGGCGGAGCGCACCGGACCGGACACGGACGAGGAGGGTGCCGCCGACGGCCGCCTCCCGGACTCCCCGGTCCTCCCGGGCGCCGCCCCCGACCGCACCCCGGAGCACACGGCCCCCGCCGGAGCCCCGGCCGACGACCCCGGGCCGGCCGCCCCGAAGCCTCCCACCGAGCCCCCCACCCAGCCCGCCGCTCCCGCCCCGGCCGACGGCGCCTCCGGGGGCACGGCCTTCTCGTCGGTGCCCGCCCGGACCGGGGCCGGTGACACGGTCTCGGATGTCCCGGCACCCGCCGCCGGGGCTGCCGCCGCGCCCGCCGTGCCCGCCGCTCCCGGCACGGCCGACGGCGCCCTCGGGGGCGGCGCGACCCGCTCCGGAGCCCCGGCTCGCGCCGGAGCCGGTGACGCCGGACCGGACGCCCCGGAGCCCGCCGCCGGGGCGGCCGAGGTGCCCAGCGCCGGGGCAGCCGCCCGGGCGGCGGACGTGCCCGCCTCCGCAGCCGCCGATGACGTACCGGCCGCCCCCGCCCCGGCCGACGGAGCCCCCGGAGCCGCGGTCCCCGCCGGGGCCGTCGCCGACGGCACGGGGGTGCCTCCGCGCGCCCCGGTCCACGGGCCCGCGGAAGCCGCCGTCCCCGGGGCCACCGGCACCGCCGCCGCCGTCCCGGCCCGTGGGACGCCGGAGCCCGGTGCCGGGGACGTCCCGGAGGACACCCCCGGGGACGCCGACGCGCCGCCCCCTCCCGGCACCTCTGAGGACACCCCCGCCGGGAGCGCCCCCGCCCGTCGGCGCCGCCCCCGGCTCCGCCTCCTGCGGCGGATCGCGCTCTGCGCGGTGCTCGTCGTCCTGCTGCCCCTCCTGGCCGTCGAGACGGCCCTGTACGCGAACGGCACCGGCACCCCCGCCGACGGCACCCTCACCCGCGGCCGGGACGCGCTCTGGCTCGGCCACGCCTGGGTCGACGGGCGCCGGGACGACGCCGACCTGGACGCCCTCGCCCGGCGCCTGGAGGGCACCGGCATCCGCGACCTGTACGTCCACACCGGACCGCTGGAGCACGACGGCACCCTGCCCCGGGACCGCTATCCGAGGGCCCGCAGGCTGACCGAGGCCGTGCACCGCCGGCTGCCCGGCGTCCGCGTCCAGGCGTTTCTCGGGGACGTGCTCGCCACCGAGGGCCCCGACGGGATGCGGCTGGAGCGGGCCGCCACCCGCGCCGGGATCGTCCGCTCCGCCCGCGAGGTGCTGGACGGCGCCGGGTACGACGGCGTCCACCTCGACCTGGAGCCCGTGCGCTCCGGCGACCGGGACTTCCTCGCGCTCCTGGACGACCTGCGCGCGCTCACCCGCTCCCGGGACGCCCTGCTCTCCGTCGCCGCCCACCAGATCGACCCGCTCCCCGGCCTCCACGCCCCCTGGGGCGCCGTCACCGGGCACCCCAAGTGGTGGGCGCAGCGCTTCTTCGGCCGGGTCGCCGGCCGCGTCGACCAGATCGCCCTGATGTCGTACGACACCATGCAGCCGCTGGCGGCCACCTACCGCGGCCACCTCGCCCAGCAGACCGCGCTCGCGCTGGAGGCCACCCCGCCCGGCACCCACCTGCTGATGGGCCTGCCCTTCTTCCACGAGAACCGGTTCGGCCACTGGAACCACGCCGAGACGGTCCCGGCCGCCGTGCGCGGCATCCGGCTCGGGCTGTCCCGCGCGGACGCCGACCGCGCCCTCTTCGGGGTCGCCCTGTACATCGACTTCGCCGCCACCGAGGCCGACTGGGCCGGGTACCGGGACGGCTGGCTGCGCTGACCGGGCGTTCCCCGTTCCGCCGCACGGGTGGGGTTGCCCCGGGCCCCCGCCGTGCCTCCCCGCCCGGCGGAACCGTTTCCTCTTCAGTGGGCCGCACAACCGTCCGGATACAAATGATCAACTTCTTGTACCGCCAGTAGTGATCACGCCGGAGCCGTCCTCCGCGCCCGTGGCCACCCCGGGGGCGGTCACCAGGCAGTGATCAGTACGCCCGCGGCCCTCGGAGGTAGCGCAGATGTCCCACGTCGGTGTCGGACCGCGACCGGTGTCGCGCCCGGTCGTCCTCCTCACCGCGGGCGTGCTCGCGGTGCCCGCGCTGGCCGGCTGCGACTCCGGGAGCCCCGCTGCCCGACCGGCCGCCCGGCAGGACATCGCCTCCGCCGACCGCGCCCGGATCGCCGACGGCGGCACCCTGCGCTGGGCCGTGGACTCCGTGCCGGAGACGCTGAACACCTTCCAGTCCGACGCCGACGCCACCACCGGCCGCATCGCCCAGGCCGTCCTGCCCGCGATGTACCGGACGGACGCGGCCGGCCGCCCGGTGCGGGACGCCGACTACCTGGAATCGGCCAGGGTCGTCGCCACCGAGCCGCAGCAGGTCGTCCTCTACAAGCTGAGCCAGCAGGCCGTCTGGAGCGACGGCCGGGAGATCGGCGCCGCCGACTTCGCCGCCCAGTGGCGCGCCCTGTCCGGCAGGGACAACGCCTACTGGACCGCCCGCAACGCCGGTTACGACCGCATCGAGAAGATCGAGCGGGGCGCCGGGGACCTGGAGGTCAAGGTCACCTTCAGCCGCCCCTACGCCGACTGGAAGTCGCTGTTCACCCCGCTGTACCCGAAGGACGTCATGGGCACCCCGGACTCCTTCAACGACGGGGCCCGGCGCACCCTCAGGGTCACCGCCGGGCCCTTCGCGCTCAAGAAGGTCGACACCGGACGGGACGAGGTCGTCCTCACCACCAACCCCCGCTGGTGGGGCGCCCCGGCCAAGCTCGGCTCCATCGTGCTGCGCGCCCTGCCCCGCGAGGACCGCGTCGCCGCGCTGATCGCCGGGGAGGTCGACCTCGCCGAGGTGGACGCGGGCACCGCCGACCAGGTCACCCGTGCCGCCGCGCCCTTGGGCCCCGCCCCGGACACCCCGCTGATGGGCCCGCGGGGCACCCCCGCCGCCGGGCCGGGCGGCTCCCCGCTGGCGGGCCCGGAGCGCCGGACGGCGGCGGAGGACCTGCGCTCCTGGGCCGTGGCCAAGGGCTCCGACGAGGAGGCCGCCGAGCGGGAGGCGCTCGCCCGCGAGGAGCGCGGCCGGGTCCTCGCGGCGTACGAGGAGCGGCGGCGCGCCCTGAGCGGCTTCGAGATCCGCAAGTCGCTGGAGCCCGCCTACACCCAGCTCGCCCTCAACGGCGCCGACGGCCCGCTCGCCGACGAACGCGTCCGCCGCGCCGTCGCCCGCGCCCTGGACCGGGGGCAGCTCGCCCGCGCGGTGCTGAAGCCGCTGGGCCTGCCCGCCGAGCCGGTCGGCAGCCATCTGGCGCTGGCCGGGCAGCCCGCGTACGCCGACGGCAGCGGCGCGCTCGGCGGCCCGGACGTCAAGGAGGCGCGGGCCCTGCTCGCCGCCGCCGGATGGGTCCCCGGCGGCCCCGTCAAGGAGGGGGCGGAGAAGGGCGAGAAGGCGGCCGGGTCCGAGGGCCGCGGGACCCGGGACGGCAAGGACGGCGGGAAGGACGCGGACGACGGCGCCGACGACGGCACGTACATCGTCGGCGAGGACGGCACCGACGACCGCGACGGCGACCGCGACGGCGACCGCCCCGACCGCGCGGCGGCCGGGGGAGAGGCCGCCGCCGGGGGCGAGCGGGCCGACGGCGGGACCGGCGGCACCGGGGACGACGGCAAGAGCGGCACCGACGACAGCGACGGCGACCACGCCCGGAACTCCGCCCAGGGCGGCGCCCCCGGCGCCTACGCCCCGCGCGGCACCGCCGCCCCCGCCGGTTCGGCGAACCTCCCGCTGGCCAAGGACGGCAAGGCGCTCACCCTGCGTTTCGTCGTCCCCTCCGGCCCCGGCTCCGAGGCGCTGCGCACCGTCGCGGACCGCATCTCCGGGATGCTGCGGAAGATCGGCGTCGGCACCGACATCACCAAGGTCCCGGACGAGAGCTACTTCAAGGACCACGTCGCCGCGGGCCAGTACGACCTCGCGCTCTACTCCTGGCCCACCACCGCCTTCCCCGCCACCGACGCCCGCCCCATCTACGCCAAGCCCGTCCCCTCCGCCGACGGCTCGCTGAACGTCGCGCAGAACTACACCCGGGTCGGCACCGACCAGGTCGACCAGCTCTTCGACCAGGCGCTGACCACGCTGGACGACAAGGCGCGCGGCGCCCTGCTGCGCAAGGCCGACGCGCGCATCTGGGCGGCGGCCGGGTCCGTCCCGCTCTACCAGCGCCCCCAGCTCGTCGCGGCCCGCAAGGACCTCGCCAACGCGGGCGCCTTCGGCTTCCTTACCCCCGCCTACGAGGACATGGGCTACCTGGCCAAGGGCGCCGGGGGCCCCGCCCCGTCGGCGGCGGGACGGACCGGGTCCGGGGCGTCCTGAAGGCCCCGCCGGGGCACCCGCACCACCCGCGACCTGCGCGCATGTGCCCCGGCACACCCCATCCGGCGATGCCCCGTACCATGGGGTGAGGCCGTGGCATGTTCTGCCCGGCAGGCTCCGGCACAGGGATGTGCGTGCGGGCCGACACCACACTCCGGGAGTACGCCTCATATGGCCACGCGCCACGACATTCGTAACGTCGCCATCGTCGCCCACGTCGACCACGGCAAGACCACCATCGTCGACGGCATGCTGAAGCAGGCCGGCGCCTTCGCCGCGCACCAGCTCGATACCGTCGACGACCGCATGATGGACTCGAACGACCTGGAGCGTGAGAAGGGCATCACGATCCTCGCCAAGAACACCGCGGTGAAGTACCACCCGAAGGACGGCGGGGACCCGATCACGATCAACATCATCGACACCCCCGGCCACGCCGACTTCGGCGGCGAGGTCGAGCGTGGTCTGTCGATGGTCGACGGCGTCGTGCTCCTCGTCGACTCGTCCGAGGGCCCGCTGCCGCAGACCCGCTTCGTGCTGCGCAAGGCGCTCCAGCGGCGGCTGCCGATCATCCTGTGCATCAACAAGACGGACCGCCCCGACGCCCGCATCGACGAGGTCGTCAACGAGACCTACGACCTCTTCCTCGACCTGGACGCGGACGAGGAGCAGATCGAGTTCCCCATCGTCTACGCCTGCGGCCGGGACGGCATCGCCTCGCTCACCAAGCCCCAGGACGGCCAGGTCCCGCCGGACTCCGACAGTCTGGAGCCGTTCTTCAACACCGTGCTCCAGCACATCCCGGCCCCGGTCTACGACGAGGACGCCCCGCTCCAGGCCCACGTCACCAACCTGGACGCCGACAACTTCCTCGGCCGTATCGCGCTGCTGCGCGTCCACCAGGGCGAGCTGAAGAAGGGCCAGACCGTCGCCTGGATGAAGCGCGACGGGTCCGTGCAGAACGTGCGGATCTCCGAGCTGATGATGACCGAGGCGCTCACCCGCAAGCCCGCCGAGCGCGCGGCCCCCGGTGACATCTGCGCCGTCGCCGGCATCCCGGAGATCATGATCGGCGAGACCCTGGCCGACGTCGAGAACCCGGTCCCGCTGCCGCTGATCACCGTCGACGAGCCGGCGATCTCCATGACCATCGGCACCAACACCTCCCCGCTGGTCGGCCGCGGCGTCTCCGGCAAGGGCGCGGACGGCAAGGGCTCCGTCAAGGACCGCAAGGTCACCGCCCGTCAGGTCAAGGACCGCCTGGACCGCGAGCTGATCGGCAACGTGTCGCTGCGCATCCTGGACACCGACCGCCCCGACGCCTGGGAGGTGCAGGGCCGCGGTGAACTGGCGCTCGCCATCCTCGTCGAGACCATGCGCCGGGAGGGCTACGAGCTGACCGTCGGCAAGCCCCAGGTCGTCACCAAGGAGGTCGACGGCAAGGTCCACGAGCCGGTCGAGCGCATGACGGTCGACGTGCCCGAGGAGCACATGGGCGCGGTCACCCAGCTCATGGGCGTGCGCAAGGGCCGGATGGACAACATGTCGAACCACGGCTCCGGCTGGGTGCGCATGGAGTTCGTGGTGCCCTCCCGCGGTCTGATCGGCTTCCGCACCGAGTTCCTGACCCAGACCCGCGGCACCGGCATCGCCCACTCCATCCACGAGGGCCACGAGCCCTGGTTCGGCAACCTCAGCACCCGCAACAACGGTTCGCTGGTGGCCGACCGCTCCGGTGCCGTCACCGCGTTCGCGATGACCAACCTCCAGGAGCGCGGCGTCCTCTTCACGGACCCGGGCACCGAGGTGTACGAGGGCATGATCGTCGGCGAGAACTCCCGCGCCGACGACATGGACGTCAACATCACCAAGGAGAAGAAGCTCACCAACATGCGGTCGTCCTCGGCCGACATGACGGAGACGATCGTGCCGCCGCGCAAGCTCTCCCTGGAGCAGTCGCTGGAGTTCTGCCGCGACGACGAGTGCGTCGAGGTGACCCCGGAGGCCATTCGCATCCGCAAGGTCAAGCTGGACGGCCGCGAGCGCGCCCGCGCCGCGAGCCGCGCCAAGCACGGCTGATCCCACCCGCCGCCGGAACCGGCGGCGCGCGGTGGAGCCCGGGTACCCCCCGCGTGGGGGTGCCCGGTTTTTCATGCCCGCGCCCCGGAGCCGTCCCTCGCGGGCGTCGTCCGTCCCGGCCCGCGCCCGTCCGCCTTCGGGCCCGCGCCCGTCCGCCCGCCCCCGGTTCCGGCCGCTGTGCCGCCGCCGTGCCGACGTCCGCCCGCTGCCCCCTTCCGGCGGATGGCCGCGCCGCCGCGTGCGCCGTCCCGGGGCCGGTGCGCGCCGGGCACCCGCCCGTACCAGGGCAGCGGACCCGATTCCGCCGTCTTCGCGGCACAAACACTTTGTCCAGATTGGGGAAGGGTTCTCCGCCATCCGTGACGCAATTGAGATTTTCAGACGGGTGGTCGGCCTTCCGCTCATGGCAGATAGTTAGCCGCGTACCGCTCGGGTCGACGGGTCACGCGCTGCGGGGACAGTGCCGGACCCACGAGCACCAGGGGGCGTCCGGCCGTCCGTCAGGGGCGCCGGGGGCAAGGCGCCGCCCCTCCCTGTCGGTGAGCACGTGGAGTCCTGAGGAGGAGCCATGCGTGGTGTCCCGCACATCGGACGGGTGACCCGGGCCCGGTCGGCCACCGCCCGCCACGGCGCCCCGGACGGCGCCCGGTCCTGAGGGAGCGCGCGGGCCCCGGCCCCGGACCGCCGGCGTCAGGGCCCGGCTACGCGCGTCCGGCTGCGGGAACACCCCGTTCCCCGGGCGGCCCCCGGCATGTCTTCCCGGTCCGTTCCGCGGTCCCGCGCACCCCGCGGCGACCGGCGGTTCGGCACACCCGCATCTGCGAGATGGGCGGATCGTGACAAGTCCCACCGACATCGAGGGCGGCGCGGCCCCGGCCGGCGGCGCGCCGGAGCCGGACGGCCGGACCGCCGGACCCGGCGGCTTACCGGGCCGTTCGCCCGGCCGGCTGATGTGGCTGCGCTTCCGGCGCGACCGCGTCGGCGTCGCCTGCTCCTGGATCGTGCTGGCCTACTTCGCGGTCGCGGCGCTGGCACCGCTGATCGCCCGGGCCTACGGCAAGAACCCGTACACGCTCTACGGCCAGGACCCCGAGTACAGCACCGGCCACCCGGTGCTCGACGAGTTCGGGCTGCCGCTGGGGTACTTCGGCGGGGTGTCGGGGGAGCACTGGTTCGGCGTCGAGCCGCAGTTCGGCCGCGACGTGTTCACCATGCTGCTCTACGGCATGCGCACCTCGCTGTACATGGCGCTGGGCGTGACCACCCTGCTGATGGTGACGGGGGTCCTGGTCGGCCTGGTCGGCGGCTACTTCGGCGGGCGCACCGACTACCTCCTCGGCCGGGTCACCGACTTCTTCCTCTCCTTCCCGCAGCAGTTGTTCTTCATCGCCTTCATGCCCGTGGTGACCTCGTTCTTCGTGGACCCCCGGAGCGAGACGCCCACCTACTTCCGGGCGCTGGCCATCCTGATCGTGCTCTGGCTGCTGGGCTGGACGGGCATGGCCCGGCTGGTGCGCTCGACCGTGCTGTCGCTGCGGGAGCGGGAGTTCGTGGAGGCCGCCCGGGTCGCCGGGGCCTCCCCCTGGCGGATCATCCGCAAGGAGATCCTGCCCAACGTCGTCTCCCCGATCCTGGTGCAGTTCACCTACCTGCTGCCCAGCACCATCCTCAGCATCGCGTTCCTCTCCTTCGCGGGGGTCGGCTTCGTCGAACCCACCCCCGACTGGGGCCGGATGTTCGCCACCGGGGCCAAGGTCGCCGAGCAGGACCCGGCGTTCATGTTCTTCCCGGGTGTGGCCCTGGTCGTCTTCGTCCTCTGCTTCAACCTCCTCGGGGACTCCGTGCGGGACGCCCTCGACCCCAAGTCCGGCCGATAGCAAGGGCGGTGGCGCGGGCGGGCGCCCGGTGCCCGCCGCTCCCCGCCGGAGGAACCGCAGCCCGTCCCGCCGTCCGCGCCGGGCCCCGGGGGGGCCGGGCCCTCGCGTACCGCCCTCCTCCCGCGCCGGGCCGTACCCCGTTACGGGACGCCGGGCCGTGCACAGCGCAGCTTCAGTGGCCAACCCACCCGACAGGAAGGTGCACCCACCCCATGAAGACGCTCCACTCCCGCACCGCGCGGGCCGCCGTGGTCGCGCTGGCGGCCGGTTCGCTCGTCCTCACCGGCTGCTCGGAGAACAAGGGCGGCGGTTCCGGCAAGGACGCGAGGAAGGACCAGAAGGAGGCGGCCGTCCAGTCCAGGGCCGTCGTCTACGGGGACGCCGCCGCCTCCGCCGGCCCCGCCGAGGAGGTGCCCGGCGCCAGGAGCGGCGGCACCATCAAGGTCTACCAGGAGCAGGGTCTCTCCCACCTCGACCCCGGCCAGATCTACGTCTCCGACGCCCGCCAGCTCTCCGACCTGATCTTCCGCGGACTCACCGGCTTCCAGGAGGACGACCGGGGCAACGTCTCCGTCGTCGGCGACCTCGCCACCGACGCCGGCACCTCCTCGCAGGGCGGCCGGACCTGGACGTACACCCTGAAGAAGGGGGTGAGGGACCAGAACGGCGCGGCGATCACCTCCGCCGACGTCCGGCACACCGTCGAGCGGATGTACGCCAAGTTCGTCTTCGACGGGCCGACCTACCTCCAGAACTGGCTGAGCGGCGTCGGCTACCGCTCCCGGCTCCCCGGCGGCGGCTACGACGGCAAGCACCTGCCGGACTCCGTCCTGGAGACCCCGGACGCCCGGACCGTCGTCTTCCACTTCGATCTCCCGCGCCCCGACCTGCCGCAGACCCTGGCCATGGCGGGCTACTCCGTGGTGCCGCGGAGCACCGACACCAAGGAGAAGTACGACAAGGCCCCCGTCGCCACCGGCCCGTACCGGATCGCCGAGTACAAGCCCGGCAAGTCCCTCCGGCTCGTCCGCAACGACCAGTGGGACCCCGCCACGGACGCGATCCGCCACCAGTACGCCGACGGCTTCGACTTCGACTTCGGCATCACCGAGTCCACCCAGACCAAGCGCCTGATCGCCGACCAGGGCGAGGCCAGGAACGCCATCCAGTTCACCAACGGGGTGGAGGCCACCCAGATCCAGGACGTCATCGGCGACCCGTCCGTCCGCAGGCGCACCGCCAAGGGCTACCAGCCGTTCGTCATGACGCTGACCTTCAACCTCGACCGGGTCGGGAACAAGAAGGTCCGCGACGCCGTCACCCACGCCGTCAACTCCAAGTCGCTGATCGCGGGCGAGGGCGGCGCCTACGGCGGCGACGTGGCGCCCAACCTGTTCGCCCCCACCCTGCCCGGCTACGAACCCGGCTACGACCCCTACGGACGGCTCAAGGCGCCCGCGGGCAACCTCGACCGGGCCCGGGAGCTCCTGAAGGACGTCCCCGCCGCCGAGAAGAAGCTCGTCCTCGCCTACCGCAACACCGAGGTGGGCCAGAAGCGCAAGGTCGCCGTCGAGGACGCGCTGCGCAAGGCCGGGATCGAGGTCGTCGCCAAGGAGATCGACGGCGCCAGCTTCTACGAGCAGATCGGCCGGCTGGACAACCCGTACGACATGTACATCACCGGCTGGGCGCAGGACTGGCCGTCCCCCGGCACCGTCGTGACCCCCATCTACGACGGCGAGCAGGTCGCCGACGGCAACTCGAACTACTCGCACCTGAACGACCCGCACGTCCAGGCGCTCATCAGGAAGGCCCTCACCCAGGAGCCGACGGAGGCCGCGGCCACCTGGCGGGAGGCGCACCACTACATCCTGGAGAAGGTCAACCCCGCCGCACCGCTCTGGTACGCCAAGCAGTTCCAGCTCTTCGGGTCGAACATCGGCGGGGCCCGCTACGGCGTCGTGGCCAGCTACATCGACGTCAGGCGGCTGTACCTGAAGTCGTCCTGACCCCGCGGCCGAGTGCGGGGGCGTGCGCCGGGCCGGGCGCGCCCCCGGTCCCGCGACCGCCTCCGACCACCTTCCGAGAGAGCAGCCGCCCGCCATGCTCCAGTTCATCCTCCGGCGCGTCGCCGGCGCCGCCGTCACCCTGTTCCTGATCGGTGCCGCGACCTTCTTCCTGTTCGTCGCGGCCCCGTCCGACTACGCCTCGCTGGCCTGCGGCAAGGACTGCTCACCCACCCGGCTGGCGGAGATCCGCGAGGCCCTCGGTCTCGACCTGCCCGTCGTCCAGCAGTTCTGGCACTTCATGTCCGGCATCGTCACCGGCCGCGACTTCCCCGACGGCCCGTGTCCGGCGCCCTGCCTGGGGGAGTCCTTCTACTCGGGCGAGCCGGTCTGGGACATCATCAAGGACCGCTTCCCGCTCACCCTGTCGCTCACCGCGGGCGCCACCGTCGTCTTCCTCGTCGTCGGACTGGGCACCGGCACGCTCGCCGCCTACCGCCGGGGCTCGGCCGTCGACCGGGCCGCCACCGGCGCCTCCATGGTGCTCAGTTCCTTCCAGATCTACTTCCTCGGCCCGATCGCTCTCTCGGTCCTCGTCTACGGCACCGGCCTGATGGAGGACCCGAAGTACGTCCCTCTCACCGAGGACCCGGTCGGCTGGCTGACCGGGCTCTCCATCCCCATGGTCGTGATGGCGACCATCTTCACCGCCCAGTACACCCGCATGTCGCGTTCCTCGCTGATCGAGCAGCTCGCGGAGGACCATGTGCGCACCGCCCGTGCCAAGGGCCTGGCGCGGCGCCATGTCTTCCTCCGCCACGCCTGGCGCGGCTCGCTGATCCCGGTCGTCACCATCCTGGGCATCGATCTGAGCAGCCTGCTCGGCGGCGCCGTCGTCACCGAGCTCACCTTCTCCCTCCAGGGCATCGGGCGGCTCGCCGTGGACGGGGCGACCACCAAGGACCTGCCGCTGACCATGGGCGTCATGCTCGTCGGCGCGCTGGTGATCCTCGTCGTGAACATCGTCACGGACGTCGTGTACGCCTGGATCGATCCGCGCGTGCGGCTGTCCCAGGGGGCCGGGGAGCGGTGACGGCGGCGACCGGGGGTCTGGGGCGGGTCCCGCGCGGGCACCCGTGGAGGAAGGGCTCCCCCCGCCCGGCGCGGGGGACGCGCCGCACGGAACGAGGCGTCAGGAATGAGGAGTCATGAAGGAAGAACCCGTCCTCCCCGCCCCGCGCGGGTCCGCTCCCGGCGCCCCGGGGGAGCCGCTGCTGGTGGCCGAGGGCCTGACCAAGCACTTCCCGGTCAAGGGCGGCTTCCCGGTCCGGCGCACCGTGGGCCGGGTGCAGGCGGTCGACGGGATCGACCTGACCGTGCGCACCGGCGAGAGCTTCGGGCTGGTCGGGGAGTCGGGCTGCGGCAAGTCGACCACGGGCCGGCTGCTCACCCGGCTGATGGAGCCCACCGGGGGGCGGATCCTGTACCGGGGCCGGGACATCACCCACGCGAAGCGGCGGGCGCTGGCGCCGATCCGGTCCGAGATCCAGATGATCTTCCAGGACCCCTACGCCTCCCTCAACCCGCGCC
>NZ_JBVKAT010000030.1:0-68206 GCF_055598485.1 Streptomyces sp. NPDC107521 | reverse complement strand
CTGGCTCGCCGGCTGCCGCCGCCTCCACCGACGCTACGAACGCAAGGCCGACCACTTCATCGCCTTCACCAGCATCGCCTGCACTCTCATCTGCTACCGCAGACTCGCCAAATGAGATGACTTCTAAGCCCCCTTGTTGAGTACCCACTAGCCGGAGGCTACCTAGGGCGGCATCGCGGGAGGGGAAGGTGATGGTTTTGGCCGCGATCAGGATCACGGCCCGTCGGGAACACCGGCAAGTATGAGGTCAGGAGTCCGACCAGGTGCTCCAGTGCGGGCTTCTTGCGGTAGAAGAGCAAGGTGCGCCCACCGGCCCGGCATTCGGCGACGTAGTGCAGACCGGAGTATCTGCCACCGCTGATGTGCCGGCCGGCGGGCAGTGCGCGGCGGGTGACACGACCGGTGGGGTCGGGGCTCATGGCCGGCAGACCCGGCTCGACGACGAGATGGTCCTTGCCGGAGCACTCGGCCTTGTGAGGCAGGAAGCCATCGACGATCTGCTCGGCAGGGCCGCGCTGCGGGATGATTGCGATGATGTCGCCCTGGTGGCGCTCCTTGCCTGCGAAGTCCTGCCAACAGCACAGAGCGGCCAGCGCGGCCGCGGCGTTGGAGATCCCGGCAATGAGTAGGTCTCCATCGCCCGTGGTGGGACCCAGGCCGTCGTTCGAGGCCCAGACGCCCACGAAGACAGCGGTGAGAAGTCCGTCGAGGACGATCACAATGGTCTGCCAGGGGTTGCTGCGTGGGTGGCGGGCACCGCGCGCCAGCCGTCACAGCCGCCCAGCACAGCCGTGAGGCTGACGGGGAACAGTCCGGTCGCCCAACCCAGAAGTCCAGTGAGGCATCGATGACGAAGCCCCCTGATGGCAGGGGGCTTCGCTGTGCCATCCGCCACGGGGCCATCCAGAATTCATCAACGGATTTCCGGCGTGGCTCACTAGCTAGAGCGTCAATTCGTCGAACACATCGTCAGGCAGCGTCTTGATGTACATGATGCGCGCACGGATCTCTGCCTCGAGGTTGGCCAACGACAAGCCCACCGACGGCTCGACGAAGTGTTCGCTGTCCGCCTCGGCGGTGAGTAGAGCGACAGCGTCGTAGTTGCCCTCCTTGACCATGCGTTCGAAGAAGATCTTGTATCGGCCTATGTACGACGCTCCCTCGAAGATCGGGTCCGCCGGGAACGGCATGTTCTTGGGCACCTTGACCGTGCTCAACGATCCCGGTGCGCTTTCAACGAGCATGATGAAACCGAACCAGGGCTTCAACTGGCCAAACAGGCCGCGCTCCGCGGCCATCTGGGAGTCGGCCGCGAGTCCGAGGGCTTCCTCCGTCCGGTTGTTGAAGTTGTTGCCGAACGAGGGGCCTCGCTGGGACTTGAACTCCATCGCCGCGATCAGGGAGCCGCGGTAGAGCACCAGGAGGTCCCAGTTCTTCGCTGGCCGAAAGTACGCCGGGAGATTGTTGTGACCGGTCGTTCGCACCTCAAGGGTGACATCCGGATTGTCGCGCCAAATTTTCGCCACGACTTCTTGCATCGCGTCCATCTGCTTGCCGCCCGTGACGGCTGCCCGGTTGCCAGTGTCCTTGACCCCGGTTGCCTGCCCCTGCTTGGCGGCCTGTAGGTCCAGGCCAGTCCAGTAGCCGAGAACAGCGGCACGCCAGGTCTCGACAGGTGTCAGGTCGCTCATGACCCCTCTTCTTCTATTCGGATCCTCAGATGCTGCCGGCAGGCAGCCCGTACGCTTCTTCGGCCGCACGCGTCGCAGCCGCCCTGTCGCCGGCCCGGAACGCGTCACGGAGCCTGGAGGCGATGTCGTCGGGGATCGCTTCGGGGCGCGGAACAGCGATCTTCCGCAGGTACTGCGCCTGGAATCGCAGCGTGCCGCCACGCATCTTCACGCCGTAGGCACTCACGAAGGCTTCTGCGATCCGGGACAGCAGCAACCCGCCAAGCACTTCCATGTCCCACGACGACGAGACGATGTAGTACAGGTTGTGGTGCGGGTAGTAGCCACCCGGCTCTAGCACCGGTGTGATCTGGGCTTTCATGTCCTGAAGAAGCAGCTTCGGCTGTTCGGCGAGGCCCGGATAGACCTTGTCGATCGTGCGGTGCCAGGTGTTCGGGTTCTTCCTCGTGACGAAGCGCTTCTTGACGTTCGGGTGCGACGCGAGCGCGTCCGCGAACTTCGGGTAGTCCGCGAGATCCACGAGCCTGCCTTCGTCGTCCCACGGGTTCAGCAGCATCTTCGAAGGCGTCGTGAGGCGACCTGCGCGAATGTCGTCGGCCATGACGATGGGTGTCAGCCGATCTTGCTCGACGTCGATGCCAGCGTCTGGGCTGATGATGTACGCCCTGTCGGCTCCGGTCGCGACCCCAATGCTGATCTTCGTCGTGCCGTCGGCTTCCAGCGTCGGGAAATTCTCCTGCAGGTGCTCCAGCAGCTTGATGGTGTGAGGGGATCCCGCAGGCCAGAAGCCGTCGGTCTCGAACCAGCTGGGCAGGCGTGCGCCCTCCCATCCCTGGCCTGAAGCCTCCTCCACCGTGCCCCGCACGAACGCCAGGGCCTCACTCGCGGAGGCCACTCCGAATGCGGCAGTAGTGTCGATGAACGTGGAGCTGCCCTGCTCGGAGTTGGCCAGCACCGTGATCGCCGGATAGGCCGAGACCTCTGCTTCAAATGCGTCCACGTCGTGCATCTGCCACACGGACTCGACCGCGTAGCGTGAGGTCACGAGACCCCGCAGGTGCTTCCCGTAGGCGTTCCGCATCCAACGGTCCGCGCAGATGAACCCAAGCTTCCCGCCGCTTCCGAGCATGGACAGCGATCGCTCATAGAAGCCGACGTAGATGTCCGCCCGTCCACGCATCGTCCGCCATGTCTTGCGGTAGGCAGCCTCGGTCTCATCATCGAGGTCTTCGGTGCGGATGTACGGCGGGTTGCCGATCACGAAATCGACATCCGTCGGTACCTCGTCGAGAAGGAAGTCGCCGTGACGCAGCCAGCCTGCAGACAGGGCTCGGGCCTCTGTGGGACTTGCCCCAGCGGCTTGGAGCATGTCTGCCGACTTCTTCCGGCAGGTCGCGACATGCTCGTGCTGGAGATCGAGACCGTACAGACAGTCAGCCAGCGCCGGCAGCTCCGTGCCGTGGATCCTTGCAGACTCGAGTAGTCGCTCCAGTACGGGGACGAAAAACGCTCCGGACCCGATTGACGGCTCAACGAGCTTCATCTGGGTGAGGTCCTTGGTTGCCGTATAGCCGACCAGATCAAGAATCGTCTCGACGACCCATCGACGGGTGAAGACCTCGCCGTACTCGACCTCGTCGGGGGCAGCTGCAGCCATGGATTCCTCTCGTCATGGCTCACTGCACGAGCCCTCACTTCAAGGCTATCGGTGGGCGCGACCGCCAGAGGACTTCCCGCAACTACTCGAATTCGTGGCTCCACGGCGGCCCGTCGAAGCTCTCTCCATGATCAGTGGAGTCCAGCCTCCTGTGTGCCTCCGGCAACAGGCCCGTGACGCGGCAGGGCAGGGCAGTCGCTTGGCTGATCAACCTCGGACTCACCCGCACCACAGGCGCGGTCGCGCAGGTTCATGACCGTCCGCTCGCGCCAACTGAGACCAAAACTGAGACCACGGAACGACGAAGGTCCCGACCGCTGAGCGGTCGGGACCTTCGTTTCGGCTGGTCAGCCGTGGCGGAGGATACGAGATTCGAACTCGTGAGGGGTTGCCCCCAACACGCTTTCCAAGCGTGCGCCCTAGGCCTCTAGGCGAATCCTCCGACGGGAACATTACATGACGTTGGGCGGTGCTCGCGAACTCGTTGTTCGGGCCCCGGATCGGGTAGCCTGTGCGCAGCCCCTCACGCGGCGCTATCTGACTGAACTCCCCCAGGGCCGGAAGGCAGCAAGGGTAGGTCGGCTCTGGCGGGTGCGTGGGGGGCGTCTGTGTTCCGTGGGGCGGGCGGGTTGTCAGTGGGCGCCTATAACCTCGTAGACGTGTCGTCTCTCGCGCTGTACCGCCGCTACCGCCCCGAGTCCTTCGCCGAGGTCATCGGGCAGGGGCATGTCACCGACCCGCTGCAGCAGGCGCTGCGGAACAACCGGGTCAATCACGCGTACCTGTTCAGCGGTCCGCGGGGCTGCGGCAAGACGACCAGCGCGCGCATCCTGGCGCGCTGCCTGAACTGCGAGCAGGGTCCCACACCGACCCCGTGCGGCACCTGCCTGTCCTGCCGCGACCTGGCCAGGAACGGGCCGGGCTCGATCGACGTCATCGAGATCGACGCCGCGTCGCACGGTGGTGTGGACGACGCCCGTGACCTGCGCGAGAAGGCATTCTTCGGGCCGGCGCACAGCCGCTACAAGATCTACATCATCGACGAGGCCCACATGGTCACGTCGGCCGGTTTCAACGCGCTGCTCAAGGTGGTCGAGGAGCCGCCGGAGCACCTGAAGTTCATCTTCGCCACCACCGAGCCCGAGAAGGTCATCGGGACCATCCGGTCCCGGACGCACCACTACCCCTTCCGGCTCGTGCCCCCCGGCACCCTGCGGGACTACCTCGCGGAGGTCTGCGGCCAGGAGAAGATCCCCGTCGAGGACGGGGTGCTGCCCCTGGTGGTGCGGGCCGGCGCGGGCTCGGTGCGCGACTCCATGTCCGTCATGGACCAACTGCTGGCCGGTGCCGCCGAGGACGGTGTGACGTACGCCATGGCGACCTCCCTGCTCGGCTACACGGACGGCTCCCTGCTCGACTCCGTGGTCGAGTCCTTCGCCTCGGGGGACGGCTCCGCCGCCTTCGAGGTGGTGGACCGGGTGATCGAGGGCGGCAACGACCCGCGGCGCTTCGTCGCGGACCTGCTGGAGCGGCTGCGCGACCTGGTGATCCTCGTGGCCGTGCCCGACGCTGCGGAGAAGGGGCTGATCGACGCCCCGGCCGACGTCATCGAGCGGATGCGGGCCCAGGCGCGCTCCTTCGGCGCCGCCGAGCTGAGCCGCGCCGCCGACCTCGTCAACGAGGGGCTCACCGAGATGCGCGGCGCGACCTCGCCCCGCCTCCAGCTCGAGCTGATCTGCGCCCGGGTCCTGCTGCCCGCCGCGTACGGCGACGAGCGGTCCGTGATGGCCCGGCTCGACCGGATCGAGCGGGGCGCGGCGCGGTTCTCGCCGGGGGCCGGGGCGCCCGCCATGGCGTACGTGCCCGCGCCCGACGGCTCCGCGGGGGGCGCGCCCGGCGCGGGCCCCGTGCCGCCCGGCGCCGCTCCCGTGCCGCCCGGCGCCGCTCCCGTGCCGCCCGGCGCCGCTCCCGTGCCGCCCGGTGGCGGGGCCGCCGCCGCGCGGGCCGCCGTGCGGGGCCCCGGGGCCCCCGGTGGTCCGGGCGCTCCCGACGGGCCGCCGCCCGCCCCCGCCGCAGGTGAGCAGGCGCCCCCGGCGCCCCCCGTGGCGCCCCCGGCCCCTCCCGCGACCCCTGCCCCGCCCGTCACCCCGCCTCCTCCCGCGCAGCCCCCCGCCCAGGCGTCCGCGCCCGGCGCCTGGCCCGCCGCGGCCCCCGCCGGGAGCGGCGGACGGCGGCCCGGTGGATGGCCCACCGCGGCCCCCGCGGGCGGCGGGCAGCCCCCGGCACCCGCCCCGGCCGGGCCGTCCGCCCCGCCCCCCGCCCAGGCGTCGGCGCCCCCGCCGGGTCCCGCCGCGCCCGCCGCACCGGCATCGTCCGCCCCGCCCGCGGCCGGCGGGCTCGATCCGCGGTCGATCTGGCCCAACATCCTGGAGGCGGTCAAGAACCGCCGCCGCTTCACCTGGATCCTGCTGAGCCAGAACGCCCAGGTGACCGGCTTCGACGGGGCCGTCCTGCAGATCGGTTTCGTCAACGCCGGTGCCCGGGACAACTTCCTGAGCAGCGGCAGCGAGGACGTGCTGCGCCAGGCCCTGGCCGAGCAGTTCCACGTGCAGTGGAGGGTCGAGGCGGTCGTCGATCCCTCCGGCGGCTCCGGGCCCCCGCCCGCCGCCCCCGGCGGCTTCGGCGGCGGAGGTCACGGGGGCGCTCCCGGCGGCGGAGGGTACGGCGGTGCGCCCGGCGGCGGTGCGCCCGCGCAGCGTCCTCCGGCCCCGCCGTCGGCACCGGCCGGGCCGCCCTCCGGACCCGCCGCGCCCTCGGCGTCCGCCCCGTCCCCGGCGCCCGCCCCCGCGGCCCGGCCCCCCGCGCCCGAGCGGCCCCCGGTCTCCCCCGAGGACGACGTCCCCGAGGACGACGATCCCGACCTCGACGAGTCCGCCCTCTCCGGCAAGGACCTCCTCGTACGGGAGCTGGGAGCCACGGTCATGGAGGAGATCGCGAACGAGTAGGAGGGGCCTGGGCGTCGTGGGCACACCGGGCGCAGGGGGCCGGTACCCGGGGAGTCCCGGGGCGTTGGCCCAGGTGCCCAGGTGCCCAGGTGCCCAGGTGCCCAGGTGCCCAGGTGCCCAGGTGCCCAGGTGCCCAGGTGCCCGGCGTCCGGTCTTGGCCCCGTGGGTCGGGTCCGCCACCCTGGGGCTTGATCGGCCCGCGACAGAGTCCCCCGCCCCAGCCTGAGCCCCCGCTCCCGTGCCTTGACCCGCTCCGGCCCACCCCGGCCCATCCCCGCGCACAGCCCCCGCCAAGGCCCCGCGTACCGCTCACCCACCCCGGGCCCCGCCCGTGCCTTGGAGGAAACGCCGAGGCCCCGGCCCACCGTGCCTCGGTGGCCCCCACAAGGGCGCCCGGCCGTTCCCATTAGGCTGGGGCCCGTGAAGGTCCTTGTCATCGGCGGCGGCGCCCGCGAACACGCCCTGTGCCGTTCCCTGTCCCTCGACCCCGACGTCACCGCGCTGCACTGCGCACCCGGCAACGCCGGTATCGCCGAGGTCGCCGAACTGCACCGGGTCGACGCCCTCGACGGCGCGGCCGTCACCGCGCTGGCCAACGGGCTCGGTGCCGACCTGGTCGTCGTCGGTCCCGAGGCGCCCCTCGTCGCCGGGGTGGCCGACGCCGTGCGCGGGGCGGGCATCCCGGTCTTCGGCCCCTCGGGCCCGGCCGCCCGGCTGGAGGGCTCCAAGGCCTTCGCCAAGGACGTGATGGCGGCCGCCGGTGTGCCCACGGCCCGCTCCTACGTCTGCGTCAAGCCCGAGGAGGTCGACGCGGCCCTCGGTGCCTTCGGCGCCCCCTACGTCGTCAAGGACGACGGACTCGCCGCCGGCAAGGGCGTCGTCGTCACCGACGACGTCGAGGCCGCCCGGGCGCACGCCGCGGGCTGTGAGCGCGTCGTCATCGAGGAGTTCCTGGACGGCCCCGAGGTCTCCCTCTTCGCCATCACCGACGGTGTGAACGTCCGCCCGCTCCAGCCCGCCCAGGACTTCAAGCGCGCCCTCGACGGCGACGGGGGGCCCAACACCGGTGGCATGGGCGCGTACTCGCCGCTGCCGTGGGCCGACCCGAAGCTCGTCGACGAGGTCGTGCAGAGCGTGCTGCAGCCGACGGTCGACGAGATGCGCCGCCGCGGCACCCCCTTCTCCGGGCTGCTCTACGCCGGTCTCGCGATCACCTCGCGCGGTGTCCGCGTGATCGAGTTCAACGCCCGGTTCGGCGACCCCGAGACCCAGGTCGTCCTGGCCCGGCTGCGGACCCCGCTCGCCGGGCTGCTGATGGCCGCCGCCACCGGCAACCTCGGCGACCTGGAGCCGCTGCGCTGGAGCGACGACGCCGCGGTCACCGTGGTCGTCGCCTCGCACAACTACCCCGGCACCCCGCGCACCGGCGACCCGATCACCGGTCTCGACACCGTAGCCGCCGAGGACGCGCCGCACGCGTACGTCCTGCACGCGGGCACCCGCACCGAGGGCGACGCGGTCGTCAGCGCGGGCGGGCGCGTCCTGTCCGTCACGGCCACCGGCGCCGACCTCACCGAGGCCCGCGACCGCGCCTACCGGGCCGTCGCCCGCATCGGCCTCGACGGTTCGCAGCACCGCACCGACATCGCGGCGAAGGCGGCGGCGGGGGCGTAACCGCGTCCGGGTGCCCGTCACGCGGGCCGCACGGGGCCGCACGCGTCGCGTCCACCGCGTCCGCCTCGGCCCCGTGCACACCGCGCCTCCCGCGCCACGCCCCCCGCACTACGCGTCCGCCGCGTCCGTCATCGTCGTGGCGTCAACCCCGTGCCCGGACCGACCCCGTCCGGGTCGACTCCCGGCGCGGCCGGCACACCCGCCCGCCTCCGCCGACCGGCCGTCCCGGCCGCCCGGGCACGTCAACCCCGTGCCCGTCCGGCCACGCGTCGCGCCCTTGTTCGCGGCCCGTGACCAGGCCCCGGTTCCCTTTCAGGAGCCGGGGCCTGATCATTGCTGTCCGTCATTCAGCTCTCCCCAAAGCCATTCCATCGAGTGACCGTTGCGCCATACGGCTGACGGGCGTGGAGGCCCCAACTAGGGTGCCGCGCAAGCGTTCCGGCACTTGGCCCACCGGCATTGCGGTGTCGGTGACGGATGACACAGTGGGGGCATGAACACGAGCAGGGCAGCAGAGAGAGCGACAGGACGGTCCAGGTCGACGAGGAGGGGGTGAGGTCCTAAGTGACCGGTTCCGGTGGTGTGGAGAGGGGTGCCCGGGACGCGCGAGCGCGGGCCCTGGCCGTGCTGCGCGTCCGCAGTTGGGCCCTTGCCGTCGCCCTGCTGCCCGCTGCCGCCGCCGTGATCCTGCTCGTCGGGGGATCCACCGGCAGTCTGGCGGGCGGGGGCTGGGACGCCGCCCGCTGGGCCGTCTGCGCGGTCGCGCTGCTCGTCCTGCTCGCCGCCACCGGGGTCGCCCTGGTGGTCGCGTGCGCCCGGCCCGCCGTGACGCCGACGGTCGAGGTGTCCGAGGAGGCGGCGCCGGACCTGTACCGGATGGTGCGCGACCTCGCCGAACGGCTCGCCGTCCCCGCCCCGTCCGCGATAGCCCTGACGCCGGACTGCGACAGCTGGCTGGAGGACCGCACCCACCGCAGCCACCGGTCCCAGGGCCGGCCGCCGGTGCGGGTGGAGGAGGACGACGTGGCGGGCCTGGGCGGCCCGGTCCGCCGCCGTGCCGCCACGGCCCCCGTGCTGGTCATCGGCTCACCCTTCCTCTGGTGGATGCGCGTCGGCGAGCTGCGCGCCGTGCTCGCCCCGGTCGTCGCCGGGACGGGCCCGTCGGCGCACCCCGACATAGCCGCGGCCCGGCGCTTCATACGGGGGCTCGACGCCGCCGCGGCGGTGGCCGGGGCCCGGGAGCGCCACCCGCTCCTGCGCGCGGTGTGCGCGGGGCTCGGCCGGGTGGTCCGGCTGATGCTGCGCGCCTGCCGCGACCACGCCGCCGAGATGGAGCGCGGCGTCGCGGCGGCGGCGGCCGAGCGCGCGCAGGCCGTGGACTACGGCCTGCGGATCGTCGCCCAGGAGCAGGTCGGGCTGGCCTACGCGGGCTGGGACCGGCTGCTCACCCGGGTCGCGCTGCCCGCCTGGCGGATGGGCCGGTGGCCCTCGCGGCTGGACGTGGGGGTCGTCGCCGCCCTCACCGAGCTGTCCCGCCGGGACCGGCTGGCCGAGGGCTTCGCCTCCCGGCTGGCCGAGCGCCCCGCCTGCGACCTGCTGGAGGAGCCCGGGGTGGCGGACGAGGCGGTCTCCCTCCTCGCCGCCCGCCTCTTCCACGGCGGCCCGGCCGCCCGCCGTCCCGACTGGTCGCCGGTGGAGTGGAGCGCGTACCCCGACGAGGTCGTCGACCGCACCTGGCGCGCGGACGCGGCCCGGCTCCACCGCGCCCTCGACACCCTGGGCGTCCGCCGCCCCGCGCCCGCCGTCGGCCCCACGCTCGCCCGGGTCCTCGACCACCTGGCGGCCCCGACGCCGCCCGCGCCGGACGGCCCCGGGACGGATGACGGGGCTCCCGGGACGGGGACCGAGCCGTACGGTCCGGGACGGACGGAGGACCCGTCCGGCACGGCGGGGGAGTCGGCCGCCGACGGTCGGTCCCGTACGACGGGGGAGTCGTCCCCGGACGATCCGTCCCGTACGGCGGGGGGGTCGGCCTCCGACGGCCTCCGTGCCGGACCCGGCTCGCCCCCGGCGTCCGGGGACGCGGCCGAGCACAGGCCCTCGGCGGGGCACGAGCCGGAGCCCGGCCCCGGAGCCGAGGGCGAGGACGAGGCCGCGCGCCACCCTGCCCCGGGAGCCGGGCACGGACCCGACCCCGTCGCCGCATCCGCGGCCACCCCCGGCTCCGCCGACCACGGGCCCTGGGCGGCCCTCCCCCCGATGACCGTGTCCGGCGCCGGTGAGGGCGTGTACGGCGACGACGATGACGACGACCTGGCCGGCACCACGCCCCGCAGCGCCGCCCTGGCCGCGGGGCTGGCCGCCCAGTTGGCCCGGGAGGACCTGGGCACCGCGCCCGCGGCCGACGCCGGGGCGGGCGGGTCCGGCACGGGGGCGGGCGGGTCCGGCGCCGGGTTCTGGGACGACCGTCCCCTGCCCCTCGTCCCGCTCCAGCCCCCGCGCACCGGTCGGGAGATCCTCACCGACCACGTCACGGCCATGGTCTGCTGCGCCGCGATGGACACCGCCGGTGCCCGTCCCGGGCTGGACTGGCTCGACGGCCCGTCCCTCCTGGTCGACGGCGTGCGCGTGGCGGACCTGGCCCCCCGCGTCCGCGCCCTCGTCGAGAGCGGCGACTGCGCGCCCCTGCGCGCCTGGCTGGTGGAGCACGGCATACGCCCGGACAAGCCGGTCCGCCTGGTCTGAGCCCTGCCCGACCGACGCCCCGGGCCACGTGGCCCGGGGGTCCGCGGGCCTCGGCCCCCCGGCGCCGGGCACGCTTGTCCCTGGGCGCCCCTTGCTCTGGGTACTTCCCCCTGCCCGGGGTGCGCGTGAACACCGGGCAGGGGGTGTCGCTCACGTACCGCTTCCTTCCCGGCACGGTCCGGGGGCCAGTGCCAGTGACCAGTGCCCTCGCGCGACCCGGCGCCGCACCCGCGACCCGCCGCCGCACCGGTGATGCGTGCCGCACCCGTTGATGCGTGCCAGGCCGGCGGGCGCGCACACCCACGGCCCCGCACCGCACTCTGCGCCTGACACGGCCCTGCACCCTTCCCCGGCCGATCCCGTTCCGGCCCCACCGCTCCGACGCGCGCCGCGCTCAACTCCCCGCCCAGGCAGGACCCACACCGTCATATCCGAACGCCGGCGGCCCCGCACCGCCGAGTTCACCCGGACCGGAACCGCGACCTCGGCCCGCCCCGGAGCCCGTGCCGAAACCGGCCCCCTACCGACCCCGCGACCTCGGCCGGTCCCGTAACCCGGACCCCCGGAGCCCGGACCGGAGCCGACACCGGGGCCACGAAACCGACGCCCGACCGGACCCGTCACGCGGACCGGAGCCGGAACCTCCCCTCCTCGCCCATGCGCACCCGGTGCCCCCGGAGGCCGAGACCGGACGGCTCCGTCCGCCCGCCGCGGCCCCGGCCCGAGACCCATCCGCCCCGGCCCCGAGGCCCACCCGTCCCCGGCCGAGGCCGACCGCAGCCCCACCCCACGCCACCCCGCCCCGCCCCGCCCCGCCCCGCTTCCGTGACCGGTGGGAAGGCCCGGACCACCCCCGTCCCGCCCGTCCGTGCCCCGCCCCCGGCCCCTGGCCCGGCCCCGTCCGCCCCCGGCCGAGCCCACCTCCGCGCCCCCGCCCCGCCCCCGATGAACCGGACTTCGGCATTCCACTTTCGGCCACTTCGCGACGAACAGTGACAGCGCGCGTGCGATATGTGATGTGCTGGGACCGTTCGCGCACATGGCAACGGCGTTCGTCATAGGCACGACCACGGGGGCACAAGGGAGGGGAATGTCCCATGGGTCCGGAGCAGATCCGCCGCTGGGAGTCCGGAGCACTCGCGCACGCCGTGACGGACCCCTTCGGCCAGGGGCCGGTGCCCTGGCTGCGCGGCGGTGAGACGTACTTCGCGGAGACGGGTCAGGTCGTCCCCTGGTACGTGGAGCCCGGCCGGGCGGAGCCGCACGGTTCCCCGGCCCGCCCGGGGAGTCCCGACCGGGGCCGCCCGGCCGCCCGGCGGAGCCCGGACGGGGGCGGGCCGCGCGCCGCCGACGACGTGCGACGGCAGATCAAGGGCTTCACCTCGACGGGTGCCGTCGCGCCCGGAGAGGCCATCGACTTCCACGTCACCGTCGACCCGCCCCAGGAGTTCGGCGTCGACATCTACCGCATCGGCCACTACGGGGGCGACGGGGCCGCCAAGATCACCACCAGTCCGCGCCTGTCCGGCATCGTGCAGCCGCCCCCGCTCGCCGCCGACCGCACCGTCTCCTGCCACCACTGGTGGCTTTCCTGGCGGCTCCAGATCCCGTCGTACTGGAACATCGGCGCCTACGTCGCGGTGCTCACCACCGCCGACGGCTACCGCTCCCACGTGCCGTTCACCGTCCGCGACGACCACCCGGCCGACCTGCTCCTGCTGCTGCCGGACATCACCTGGCAGGCGTACAACCTCTACCCGGAGGACGGCCGCACCGGCGCCAGCTTCTACCACGCCTGGGACGAGGAGGGGCGGCTGCTGGGCGAGTCCGACGCGGCGAACACCGTCTCCTTCGACCGCCCGTACGCGGGCGCGGGCCTGCCGCTGCACGTGGGGCACGCCTACGACTTCATCCGCTTCGCCGAGCGCTACGGCTACGACCTCGCCTACGCCGACGCCCGCGACCTGCACTCCGGACGGGTCGACCCGGCCCGCTACCGGGGGCTGGTCTTCCCCGGCCACGACGAGTACTGGTCCGCCGCCATGCGCCGCGCCGCCGAGGGGGCCCGGGACGGCGGCACCTCCCTGGTCTTTCTCTCCGCGAACACCATGTACTGGCGGGTCGACCTCGCCCCCTCCCCGTCCGGCACCCCCGACCGCCTGCTGACCTGCCGGAAGCGCAGGGGCCCCGGGCGTCCGGTGCTGTGGCGGGAGGCGGACCGGGCCGAGCAGCACCTGCTCGGCATCCAGTACGCGGGCCCCGTCCCCGAGCCGCACCCGCTGGTCGTCCGCAACGCCGGCCACTGGCTCTGGGAGGCCGCCGGCGCCCATGAGGGCGACGGGATCGAGGGACTGGTCGCCGGTGAGGCCGACCGCTACTTCCCGCGCACCCCGCTGCCCGAGCACGACGAGCGGGTGCTGCTCGCCCACTCCCCCTACCGGGACGCCCACGGGGTCCGCCGCCACCAGGAGACCTCCCTGTACCGGGCGCCGTCGGGCGCCTGGGTCTTCGCCTCCGGCACCTTCGCCTGGTCCCCGGCCCTGGACCGCCCCGGCCACGTCGACGAGCGCGTCCAGCGCGCCACCGCGAACCTCCTGGACCGCATCTGCAAACGCGACTGACCCCGTGTCCACCGGGGACCCGGAGGTACGGGAGAATCGTGGGAAAGGACAAGAACCACGGGGAGGAACACCGTGTCCGGATTCGTCGAGAAGCCCGAGCCGATCCAGGTGCCGGGTCTGGTGCATCTGCACACCGGCAAGGTGCGCGACCTGTACCGGAACGAGGCGGGCGACCTCGTGATGGTCGCGAGCGACCGCATCTCCGCGTACGACTGGGTGCTGCCGAACGGGATCCCCGACAAGGGGCGCGTCCTCACCCAGCTCTCGCTGTGGTGGTTCGACCAGCTCGCCGACCTGGTGCCCAACCACGTGCTGAGCACCGCGCTGCCGGCCGGGGCCCCCGAGGACTGGCTGGGCCGCACCCTGGTCTGCCGGTCCCTGGAGATGCTGCCCGTGGAGTGCGTGGCCCGCGGCTACCTCACCGGTTCCGGGCTGGCCGAGTACCGGGAGTCGCGCACGGTGTGCGGCCTCGCCCTCCCCGAGGGCCTGGTCGACGGCTCCGAGCTGCCCGCCCCGATCTTCACCCCGGCCACCAAGGCGGAGGTCGGCGAGCACGACGAGAACGTCTCCTACGAGGAGGTCGCCCGCCGGGTCGGCGCCGACACCGCGGCCCGGCTGCGCCAGGCGACCCTCGCGGTGTACGCGCGGGGCCGGGACATCGCCCGGGAGCGCGGGATCATCCTGGCCGACACCAAGTTCGAGTTCGGCTTCGGCGCGGACGGCGAGCTGGTCCTCGCGGACGAGGTGCTCACCCCGGACTCCTCCCGCTTCTGGCCGGCCGACCAGTGGGAGCCGGGCCGCCCGCAGCCGTCGTACGACAAGCAGTTCGTGCGCGACTGGCTGACCTCGGCGGAGTCCGGCTGGGACCGCAGGAGCGAGCAGCCCCCGCCGGCGCTGCCGCAGGCGGTCGTGGACGCCACCCGCGCCAAGTACGTGGAGGCGTACGAGCGTCTGACGGGCGTGCGCTGGTCCTGATCCCGGCACATGATCCTGCGCGGGACGCGCCCCGGGCGGGAGTACCGGCCCGGGGCCGGCCCGAACCGGGGCCGGGCAAGCGCGGCCCCGGGGGAGCCCCGGACCCCGGACGGGCGCGGAGCGGCTCCCGTCCCGCGAGAGCCCCGTGGCGTCGGCCCCGGCGCGGGTGTCGCCCCGGACCGGCACCACCGCCGGCCCCGCGGGAGCGGCACCCGGCCCGTCGCACCCGGGCGGACGCCCGTCCCGGGCCACGCGCGGAGGCGGCTCCCGCCGCGAAGCACCCGGGAACGGCACCCTTCCCGAGGCACCGAGGCACCGAGGCACCGAGGCACCGAGGCACCAGCCCCCGGTCCCCGGGACGCCCCCGCACCACGGGCACACGAAAGAGCCCCCGGCCGGAACCGGGGGCTCTTATGCGGAGCGAACGACGAGGTTCGAACTCGCGACCTCAACCTTGGCAAGGTTGCGCTCTACCAACTGAGCTACGTTCGCACTGCGCCGTGGGCTCCACCGCGGGGGCGGCGCCGTGACGCGTGGACCACTATACCCAACCCCGCTCCCGGGCGAGCCGCACCGCCGCATGCCGGTTCTCCGCACCGGTCTTGGTGACCGCCGACGAGAGGTAGTTCCGCACGGTCCCCTCCGCCAGCGCGGCCCGTTCGGCGATCTCCGCCACGGGCGCCCCGTCGGCGGCGTACTCCAGCACCTCCGCCTCCCGCGCGGTCAGCGGGGAGTCCCCGGCGGCTATCGCGTCGGCCGCCAACTCCGGGTCGACGTAGCGGTTCCCGGCGTGCACCGTGCGAATCAGCTCCGCGAGCCGCTGGGCGCTGACCGTCTTCGGCACGAAGCCGCGCACCCCCGCCGCGAGCGCCCGCTTCAGATGTCCCGGCCGCCCGTGACCGGTCACGATCAGCACCCGGCAGCCGGGCAGTTCGGTCCGCAGCGCTGTGGCGACCTTCACACCGTCGGCGCCGGGCATCTGCAGGTCCAGGACGGCGACGTCGGGCCGGTGCGCCCGTGCCATCGCCAGGGCCTCCGGGCCGGTGGCCGCCTCGGCCACCACCACCAGGTCGTCCTCCAGGGACAGCAGGGCGGCCAGCGCGCCCCGGATCAGGTGCTCGTCGTCCGCGAGCAGGACCCGCACGGCGTCGCTCATGACACGGCCTCCCGAGCGGGCCCGGCGGCCAGCGGGACGTCGGCGACCAGCCGGAACAGGTCCTCGCCGACGCGCCCGGCCTCCAGGGTGCCGCCCACGGCGGCGAGCCGCTCCCGCAGCCCGGCCAGCCCGGAGCCGCCCGTCCCGGCGGCCCCGGCGGGGGTGTCCGCCCCGGGCGGGGCGACCGCCCCGTCGTTCTCCACCGTCAGCACCACGCGCCCCCTCGTCGTCCGCACCCGTACGGTGCACCGTTCCGCCTCGCCGTGCCGCAGCACGTTGGTGGTCGCCTCCCGCACCACCCAGCCGAGCGCCGACTGCACCGGCGCGGGCAGCCCGGCCGCCTCGCCGGTCACCCGGCAGTCGATCCCGGCCGCCGACAGCACGCCCCGGGCGCCGGTGAGTTCGGTCCCCAGGTCCGCCTCGCGGTAGCCGCGCACCACGTCGCGGACCTCCCGCTGCGACTCCTGGGCGATGCGCTGCGCCTCGATCATCTGCTCCACCGCCTCGGGCCGCCCGCGCCGGGCGAGCTGGACGGCCAGCTCGCTCTTGAGCGCGATCACCGCCAGGTTGCGGCCCATCACGTCGTGCAGGTCGCGTCCGAAGCGCAGCCGCTCCTCCGCCACGGCCAGCCGCACCCGGGTCTCGCGGGCCTCGTCGAGCGCGTACACCGCGTTGAGCAGCCACACGGAGAAGAGCGAGGTCATGGCCAGCAGCCCGGAGCCCACCAGGACCACGCAGGCCGTCACCAGGGCGCCGAGGACCGACATGCCGAGGACGAGGGCGGCCGTGCCCGCGCCCGCCCCGCAGCAGACCACGATCACGACGACCTGCCGCCGGTCGCGCGCCGCCAGCGCCATGATGCCCGCGCCGAAGCAGGTCACCGTCCCGAGGACGGCGCCGCCCGCGGTGTCGACCCCGTCGCCGGACGGGCCGTGCAGCGCGAGGACGAGGGCGCCGACCGAGAGGACCCCGGTGGCGGCGGCCAGCGTCCACAGCGCCCGCACCGGCCGGGGTCGCAGCCCCCGCAGGAAGTCCAGCGACCGGGAGGCGGTCACCGCGCAGAGCGCCGCGTGCGCCGCGACCAGCAGCGTCAGCGTGCTCGCGAGCCGCGGCCCGGTCTCGCCGAAGGCCGACATGGCGATCACGGCCGTCTCAAGGAGACCGAAGAAGTGGAACGACCACCTCGTGTAGGTCTCGACCTTGGCCGGCGTGCTCTTGCTCCGCCACCAGCTCTCCGGTCCCCGCATGTCCTCTCCCGCTCCACTGCCCCGCCCGTCGCGCCTCAGCGCCGCGGCTCCCAACGGAACCGCCGGGCCCCAGCAAACACCGCCAGCGCGGTCCAGGCCACCGCCGTGGCCAGGGCGAAGAGCGCCTCGGAGGCCGACAGGGCGCCTGTCCAGCCGCCGCGCAGCAGGGTGACGGGGCCGGTCAGGGGCAGCAGTTCGCAGAAGGTGGCGATCCGGTCCGGCAGCAGTTCCAGCGGGAAGGTGATCCCGGAGCCGATCATCGAGACGAGCATCAGCGGCATCGGCGTGACCTGGGCGCTCTCGCCGGTGCGGGTGAAGCTCGCGGTGAGCGCGGCCAGCGCGGTGCACAGCACCAGCCCCAGCAGCAGCCCGGCGACCGCGAGGTGCGGCGCGGAGGGGGCCGACAGGTCCAGCAGGACGGCGCAGCCCACGGCCAGCAGCAGGCTCTGGACGAGGCCGGTCAGGACGGCGGGCAGCGCGGTCCCGGTGATGATCTCGGCGTCCCGCAGCTCGCCGGTGCGCAGCCGCTTCAGGACGAGCTCCTCGCGCCGGACGACGAAGACGCCGACGAGCGCCGAGTACACGGCGAACAGCAGCGAGAAGCCGACGGCCGCGGGCAGCACCACGGTGCCGACGCTCAGCCCGGCCTCCTCCAGGTCCATTCCCTGGGCCGCGGCGCGGACGCTGACGGGCAGCACCAGCGGCACGAACACGGCGGCGACCAGGGTGCCCTTGCTCCGCCCGAACAGGGTGAGTTCGGCGCGGGCGAGCGAGGCCATCCGGCTCACGGGGGTGGTGGCGGCCGGGGCGGCCGGGGTGCCGGTGGTGCTCATGCCGTGTACTCCGTTTCCTTGGCGTCCTTGTTGTCCTTGGCGCCCTTGGGGCCCTTGGCGTCCTTCGTGCCGCCGGTGTCCCGCGGCGCCTCGCCGGCCGCCTCCCGGGCCTCCCGGGCGATGCCGAGGAAGGCCTCCTCCAGGGAGGCCGACCGCACGTCCAGTCCGCGCAGCTCCACCCCGGCGCGCTCGGCCCAGGTCAGCAGACCGGTGGCGGCGCGCTGGAGTTCCCGGGTGCTCAGCAGGACGCGGCGGCCGTCGGTCCGGTGGCCGGTGACGCCGAGCGCGTCCAGGGGCGGCAGATCGCCGACGAAGTAGCCCTCGGGCAGTTCGAAGGCGATCCGGGACGGCTGGGTGGCGGTGACCTCGGCGGGGGTGCCGGTGGCGGCGATGCGGCCCCGGTGCAGGATCGCCAGCCGGTCGGCGAGGCTCTCCGCCTCCTCCAGGTAGTGCGTGGTCAGCAGCACCGTCGTGCCGCCGTCGCGCAGGCGGCGGACCAGCTCCCAGGTGTCGCGGCGGCCCTCGGCGTCGAGGCCGGTGGTGGGTTCGTCGAGGAAGAGCACCTCGGGCTCGCCGAGCAGGGCGAGCGCCAGGTCCAGGCGGCGCCGCTCGCCGCCGGAGAGCTGCTTCACCCGGGTGCGGGTCTTCGCTTCCAGGCCGACCAGCGCCAGCGCCTCGGGCACGGGGCGGGCCCCGCTCACGCACCCGGCCCACATCCGGGCCGTCTCCGCGACGGTCAGCTCGGAGGGGAAGCCGCCCTCCTGGAGCATGACGCCGGTGCGGGGGCGTACGGCGGCGCGCTCGGTGTACGGGTCGTGGCCGAGGACGCGCACCCGTCCGCCGGCGGGGGCGGCGAGGCCCTCCAGGAGTTCCACCGTGGAGGTCTTGCCGGCGCCGTTGGTGCCGAGCAGGGCGAAGACCTCCCCGCGGCGCACGGAGAAGTCGATGCCGCGCACCGCCTCGAATCCACCGTCGTAGACCCGCCGCAGCCCGGTGACATCGATCACGTGCTCGTGTCCGTTCGCTTCCATGATCCGATCATCACGGCACGGGGGAGCGGGCAGCAGTGCGCGCTGTCATCACTCGATATGACAAATGTCAGCCGCCATCGGGAAGGGGCGGAGCCGGGGCGGCGGAAGGCGCGGGAGGACGGAAGCGCGGACGTCCGCGGGGCCGCCGTCCGGAAGCCGATGAGTTCCATGGGGAACGGGCCGGGAGAAGTTCCGGGGAAACGAAAAGACCCCGGTCCGTGGAGGACCGGGGTCTCATTCCCGAGCGGACGACGAGGCTCGAACTCGCGACCTCAACCTTGGCAAGGTTGCGCTCTACCAACTGAGCTACGTCCGCAGATGGCTCCCGACCGGCTTTCACCGATCGGTGCGGGCACCAGCCTACCTGATCCATCCGGAAGGGCGGACCCTTCCGGATGATCGGTTCGGCGATGCGGAGCGGGTGACAGGAATTGCACACTGCGCCTTCCCCCTGGAAGGGGGATGTTCTACTACTGAACTACACCCGCATGTTCCTCGGGCCGGGCCTTTCGGCCTCGCCCCTCGGCGTGCTCCAGACTTTAGCTGATCACCCGGGGTGCAGCGCAAGTCGGTTGGTGACGGGGGCGGCTGAGCGGCCGTCGGCCGCCCCGGCGGGCGCACGCCGCGCACGCCTGCCCGGGGCTCGTGCCGGGACGCGCCCCTCGGCGGGGACGTGTCCCCGGACCCGTCCGGAACCCCTCCGCAGCGGTCCGGCACGGGGCCGAGGCGGGGTGGAATCCGCCCCGCCGCCCCGCCGCCCCGCCGGGCCGCCCGCGGGGCCGGTCGTGCGCCGGCCCTCCGCGGCCCGGCACGGCGCGCCGGGCCCCACGGCGCCGGCCGTAC
The DNA here is from genome assembly GCF_055598485.1 of Streptomyces sp. NPDC107521. NCBI lineage: Bacteria > Bacillati > Actinomycetota > Actinomycetes > Kitasatosporales > Streptomycetaceae > Streptomyces > Streptomyces sp. NPDC107521. The sequence goes on along the minus strand of NZ_JBVKAT010000030.1, from coordinate 48,728 downwards.
GGCACCGAGCCGCACCGGGCCGAGGCTCAGCGCCCCGGGCTCACCGCGCCCCGGGCTCACCGCGAGACGGGCCGCCGCGTCCGGGACCCACCCGCGGCACCGCTCACTGCGCCTCGGCGAACGCCTCGTACACCCGCTTCGGGATCCGGCCCCGGGCCGGCACGTCCATCCGGTTCGCCTGGGCCCACGCCCGGACGGCCGCCGGATCGGGGGCGACCTCCGTCTGGCGGTACGTCCGGCCGGAGCGCGAGCGCTTGCGCCCGGCCGCCATGTAGGGCTCCAGGGCCGCGCGGAGTTCCCTGGCATTGGCTTCGTTCAGGTCGATCTCGTACGTCCTGCCGTCGACCCCGAAGGCGATCGTCTCCGCCGCTTCCGAGCCGTCGATGTCGTCAAAGAGAGTGACCACGACACGCTGCGCCACGAATATCGGTCCCTTCGTGCGGCATCTCCGCGGTGACGTGCCAGGACGTCACGGTGATGCCGACTGTTCGTCTGCAATTGGGCAAAGTATCGGCTAATGACATTTCATTTGTACAGTGCCCGGCAATGAATGTGGAAGCTCGACTTAATCTCCCCGCGTGTCTCCCGCGCAATAGCTGCCGGTGCTCGATCCGGGATCTTTTCCGAAGCTTTTCGCGCGAGCCGCTCCCCGGAGCCGGGCCGTGAGGGGCCTCACGTACTTTCCTACAACACTACGCGCGTAGAAATTTTGGACGGGTAGTCTGAAGGAACCTGCTCAGCACCACACATACCGGGAGTGCCAGTGGCACGCGTCGTAGTCGACGTCATGCTCAAGCCGGAGATCCTCGACCCCCAGGGCCAGGCGGTGCAGCGCGCACTGCCGCGACTGGGTTTCGACGGGATCTCGGACGTCCGCCAGGGAAAGCGATTCGAACTGGAAGTGGACGGGCCGGTCGACGACGCCGCCCTCGCCCGCATCCGTGATCTTGCGGAATCCTTCCTCGCCAACACCGTGATCGAGGACTTCACCGTCAAGGTCGAGGCCGACGACGCAGTCGCGGGAGCCGCGAAGTGACCGCTCGTATTGGCGTCGTCACTTTCCCCGGCAGCCTCGACGACCGGGACTCCCGGCGCGCGATCCGCGTCGCCGGGGCCGAGCCCGTCGCACTGTGGCACAAGGACAAGGACCTCCAGCAGGTCGACGCCGTGGTGCTGTGCGGCGGCTTCTCCTACGGCGACTACCTGCGGGCCGGTGCCATCGCGCGCTTCTCGCCGGTGATGGAGAGCGTCATCGAGGGGGCGCGCGGCGGTCTGCCCGTGCTCGGCATCTGCAACGGCTTCCAGATCCTCACCGAGGCCCACCTGCTGCCCGGCGCGATGCTCGGCAACGACCACCTGCACTTCATCTGCCGTGACCAGAAGCTCCGGGTGGAGAACGCGGGCACCGCCTGGACCAGCGACTACGCCGCCGGCCAGGAGATCAGCATCCCGCTGAAGAACATGGACGGCCGCTATGTCGCGGACCGGCGCACCCTGGACGAGCTGGAGGCCGAGGGCCGCGTCGCCTTCCGGTACGCCGTCGACGGCGACGCCGCCGAGGGCTACGGCAACCCCAACGGTTCGCTCAACGACATCGCCGGCATCACCAACGCGGCGGGCAACGTCGTCGGTCTGATGCCGCACCCCGAGCACGCCGTCGAGCCGCTGGTCGGCAGCGGCCGCACGGACGGGCTCCCGTTCTTCACCTCGATCCTCAAGAAGCTGGTCAACGCATGAGCCGGACGCCTCTGGACACGGTCGAGCACGCGGCCGCGACCCCCGACGTCGAGCTGCCCTGGGCCGAGCTGGGCCTGAAGAAGGACGAGTACGAGAAGGTGGTCGAGATCCTCGGCCGCCGTCCGACCGGCGCCGAGCTGGCCATGTACTCGGTCATGTGGTCCGAGCACTGCTCGTACAAGTCCTCCAAGATCCACCTCCGCCAGTTCGGCGAGAAGGCCCCGCAGAGCGACGCGATGCTCGTCGGCATCGGCGAGAACGCCGGCGTCGTCGACGTCGGCCAGGGCTACGCGGTCACCTTCAAGGTGGAGTCGCACAACCACCCGTCGTACGTGGAGCCCTACCAGGGCGCCGCGACCGGCGTCGGCGGCATCGTCCGCGACATCATCGCCATGGGCGCCCGCCCGGTCGCCGTCGTGGACCCGCTGCGCTTCGGCGCCGCCGACCACCCCGACACCAAGCGCGTGCTGCCCGGCGTCGTCGCCGGCATCGGCGGCTACGGCAACTGCCTGGGCCTGCCCAACATCGGCGGCGAGGTCGTCTTCGACGCCTGCTACCAGGGCAACCCGCTGGTCAACGCCGGTGCCATCGGCGTCATGCGGCACGAGGACATCCACCTCGCCAAGGCCTCCGGCACCGGCAACAAGGTCATCCTCTACGGGGCCCGGACCGGCGGCGACGGCATCGGCGGCGCCTCGATCCTGGCCTCCGAGACCTTCGACGACGCCAAGCCGTCCAAGCGTCCGGCCGTCCAGGTCGGCGACCCCTTCCAGGAGAAGCTCCTCATCGAGTGCACCCTGGAGGCGTTCCGGGAGAAGCTGGTCGTCGGCATCCAGGACCTCGGCGCGGCCGGCCTGTCCTGCGCCACGTCCGAGCTGGCCTCCAACGGCTCCGGCGGCATGCGCGTCACCCTGGACGACGTCCCGCTGCGCGACTCCACGCTCTCGCCCGAGGAGATCCTCATGAGCGAGTCGCAGGAGCGCATGTGCGCCGTCGTCGAGCCGGAGAAGGTCGACCGCTTCCTCGAGATCTGCGAGAAGTGGGACGTCATCGCCACCGTCATCGGTGAGGTCACCGACGGCGACCGGCTGGAGATCTTCTGGCACGGCGGCAAGATCGTCGACGTCGACCCGCGCACCGTCGCGCACGACGGCCCGGTCTACGAGCGCCCCTACGCCCGCCCCGACTGGCAGGACGCGCTCCAGGCCGACGACGCCGCCAAGCTGCCCCGGCCGGAGACCTCCGAGGAGCTGCGCGAGCAGGTCCTCAAGCTGGTCGCCTCGCCGAACCAGGCGTCGAAGCGCTGGATCACCCAGCAGTACGACCACTTCGTGCAGGGCAACACCGTGCTGGCCATGCCGGAGGACTCCGGCATGATCCGCGTCGACGAGGAGACCGGCCTCGGCGTCGCCATCGCCACCGACGGCAACGGCCGGTACGCCAAGCTCGACCCGTACACGGGCGCGCAGCTCGCCCTGGCCGAGGCGTACCGCAACGTGGCGACCACGGGCGCCAAGCCCCTCGCCGTCTCCGACTGCCTGAACTTCGGCTCGCCCGAGGACCCGGCGGTCATGTGGCAGTTCGTGGAGGCCGTGCGCGGTCTGGCCGACGGCTGCCGGCAGCTCGGCACCCCGGTGACCGGCGGCAACGTCTCGCTCTACAACCAGACGGGCGAGGCCGCCATCCACCCGACCCCGGTGGTCGCGGTGCTCGGCGTCATCGACGACGTGGCGCGGCGCACCCCGGCGGCCTTCCGCGAGGACGGCCACCTGCTGTACCTGCTGGGCGACACCCACGAGGAGTTCGGCGGCTCGGCCTGGTCCCAGGTCGTTCACGACCACCTCGGCGGCCTGCCGCCCCGGGTCGACCTGGAGCGCGAGCGGCTGCTCGGCGAGATCCTGATCTCCGCCTCCCGCGACGGCATGGTCGACGCCGCGCACGACCTCTCCGACGGCGGGCTGGTCCAGGCCATCGTGGAGTCGGCGCTGCTCGGCGGACGGGGCGCGCGGCTGGTCGTCCCGGACGGGCTCGACGCCTTCACCTTCCTGTTCTCTGAGTCCGCGGGCCGCGCCGTCGTGGCCGTGCCGCGCTCCGAGGAGGTCCGCTTCACCGACATGTGCGGTGCGCGCGGTCTCCCGGCGACCCGTGTCGGTGTCGTCGACGGGGACGCGGTGGAGGTCCAGGGCGCGTTCACGCTGCCTCTCGCGGAGCTTCGCGAGGCCCACGAGAACACCATTCCGGCGCTGCTCGCCTGAGCCCCGCCGCTTCGAGGCCCCCGTCCGGTCCGCCGGGCGGGGGCCTCGCCGTTCCCGGGGCCGCCGTAGGAGCGCCGGGCCGGTACTCCCGGGCGGGCCCGCGCCCGGGGCCCGGTGCCGACGGGCGCTCGCCGGCATCTGGCGGATGGGTTCCGCACCTTCCCCGTCTCCTGCCGCAGCCCCCGGGAGACGCCCCTCATCCGGCCCCGTTCGCCGCCCCTTGCCCTGGGCAGCCGCCCCTTGCCCTGGGCAGCCGCCCCTCGCCCTGGGCCGCGTCCCGTCCCTCGCCGCCGGGCGGGCCTCGATGCCGTTGCACCCCCTCGCCGCCGGGCGGGCGGGTCCCGTCCTCCGGGCCATCCCTTCCCCAGCCACGCCCGCCCGCCCCCGCCCTCCCGCCCGATCGTCGCCGGACGCGTCCCGGCCCCGCCCCGCTCCTCGCCGCCGAAGAGGCCCGGTACGCCTCCCGCCTCCGGCCCGGCCGGGCCCACCTCCGTCCGCCCCCGCCCGCGCCTCCGGCCTGTCCCAGCCCCCGGCCCGTCCCCCCTGGAGCCTCGACCCGTCCCCTCGGTCCCGGTCTCGGACGGCCTAAGCTCGCCGCCATGCCGCCCGCCAGGAAGCGCGCCCGCGCCTACGACCCCGTCCGCACCCGTGCCGCCGTGCTCGCCCAGTCGGCGCACCTGCGCGCGGCCGTCCGCACGCTCACCCCGGAGAGCCTCGCGCTGCCCGCCGGGCCGGGCGACCGGACCGTGGGGGAGCTGATCGCGCACGCCGGGGCCTCCCTCGCGGTCCTCGGCCCGCTGCTGGAGGGACCCGGACCCGTCCGGCAGGACGCCCGCCTGCCCGACTGGCCCCTCGCCCCCGGCGCCGACGCGGACGCCGTCGACCGGACCGCCCGCGCCCTGGCCGCCGCGCACCCCGGCCCCGAGGACCTGCTCACGGAGGCCGAGCGGCGCTTCACCGCCCTCCTGGACGCCCACCCGGGCGGACGGCTGCTGCCGACCGGCGGCGGGGCGCTGCCGCTGGCCGACTTCGTCGTCACCCGCGCGGTGGAACTCGTCGTCCACAGCGACGACCTCGACGCCGCCGTCCCCGGCCTCGCCGTCCCGTACGACCGCGGGGCGATGGCCGCCGCGACCCGGCTGCTGGCCGACGCGCTGGCCGCGCGGGCGCCCGGCGGCTCGACGGAGGTGCGGATCCCGCCGCACGCCGTGGTGCAGTGCGTCGAGGGGCCCCGGCACACCCGCGGCACCCCGCCCAACGTCGTCGAGACCGACCCGCTGACCTGGGTCCGGCTGGCCACCGGGCGGCTGGCCTGGCGGGACGCGGTGGACGACGGCCGGGTGCGGGCGAGCGGGGAGCGGGCCGACCTCGCGCCGCTGCTGCCGCTCGCGGGCTGAGGGAACCGGGCACGCCCTGCCCCCGTCGGACCCCCATGGACCGGCAGAAGAACCACCCCACCGCCCCGACCGTCGTCCGGCCGTCGGCCACGGCCCCGGCCACGGCCACGGCCCCGGCCACGGCCCCGGCTCCGCCGACCGCCGTCCGGCCGTCGGCCACGGCCCCGGCGCCCTCCCCCGCCGCCCCGCCGACCGCCGCGGCCCCGCGGTCCGCCACCGCCCTGGCCGCCGCGGTCCTCGCCGTGCTCCTCCCGCTCACCGCGGCCTGCGGCACCGAGCGGGCGGACGGCGCGGGGAGCCCCGGCGGCGGGCCGGGCGCCGCCTCCGCCGCGTCCCCCGCCACCGTCACCGGCGTCCACTGGGGCGTGGACGACGTCACTGCGGACGGCACCACCCACCGGGCACCCGGCGCCTGGCTGCGGATCGACCCGGACGGCGCGGTGTCCGGCAGCACCGGCTGCAACGGCTTCGGCGCCCGCGCCCGCGTCGACGGCTCCCGCGTCCGCCTCACCGACGCCGTCCTCACCGAGCGGGGCTGTGTGAGCGTCCCGGTGGCGGTCGAGCACTCCCTCGTCGGCGCCCTCACCGGCGGCCCGGTCACCGCCACCGCGCCCGGCCCCGGCCGGCTCACCCTCACCTCGGCGGACGGCGACACCGTCCGGCTGAGCGAGCGGCCCGAAGCGTCCCTGTACGGCACGGAATGAGAGGTCACCGAGCCCGGCGGGACCACCGCCCGGCTCACCTTCGACCGGGCCGGGGGCACCGTCGCGGGCCGCCTGCCCTGCAACCGCGTCTCCGCCACCGCCACCGTCCGCGACGGGAGGATCACTCTCGGAGTGCCGCGCACCACCCGAATGATGTGCGAAGGCTCACTCATGGCGGCCGAGAAGCGGATGCTGCGCCTCTTCGAGGGGCGCGCCGACTACCGGATCGATCAGGACACCCTCACGCTGACCAGGGAAGACGGCACCTTCGTACGCGCCGTCGCGGTCCGGTGAGCCGGAGCGGGTCCGGTGTCCCCAATTCGGACCAGCGGTCGGCCTCGCCTACACTCGGTTGTGTGCCACGTGGTGACGGTCGACTCAATCACGATCTACTTCCCGGCGAGAAGGGCCCCCAGGACGCCTGCGGCGTTTTCGGTGTCTGGGCTCCGGGTGAAGAGGTCGCAAAGCTCACGTACTTCGGGCTCTACGCCCTCCAGCATCGGGGCCAGGAATCCGCGGGAATCGCGGTCAGCAACGGCTCCCAGATCCTCGTCTTCAAGGACATGGGACTGGTGTCCCAGGTCTTCGACGAGACCTCGCTAGGTTCGCTCCAGGGTCACATCGCGGTCGGACACGCCCGCTACTCGACCACGGGCGCCTCCGTGTGGGAGAACGCCCAGCCGACGTTCAGGGCCACCGCCCAGGGCTCCATCGCGCTCGGCCACAACGGCAACCTGGTCAACACCGCTCAGCTCGCCGGGATGGTGGCCGACCTGCCCAAGCAGGAGGGCCGCTCCGGCCGGGTCGCGGCGACCAACGACACCGATCTGGTCACCGCGCTGCTCGCGGGCCAGACCGACGACGACGGCAAGCCGCTGACCGTCGAGGAGGCGGCCACCCGGGTGCTGCCCCAGGTGCGCGGTGCCTTCTCCCTCGTCTTCATGGACGAGCACACCCTCTACGCCGCCCGCGACCCGCAGGGCATCCGCCCGCTGGTCCTCGGCAGGCTGGAGCGCGGCTGGGTCGTCGCCTCGGAGTCCGCCGCCCTCGACATCTGCGGTGCCAGCTTCGTCCGCGAGATCGAGCCCGGTGAGTTCATCGCCATCGACGAGAACGGGCTGCGCACCTCGCGATTCGCAGAAGCGAAGCCCAAGGGCTGTGTCTTCGAGTACGTGTACCTGGCCCGTCCGGACACCGACATCGCGGGCCGCAACGTCTACCTCTCGCGGGTCGAGATGGGCCGCCGGCTGGCGAAGGAAGCCCCCGCCGACGCCGATCTCGTCATAGCGACCCCGGAATCCGGCACCCCCGCCGCCATCGGCTACGCGGAGGCGTCCGGCATCCCCTTCGGCAACGGCCTGGTGAAGAACGCCTACGTGGGCCGGACCTTCATCCAGCCCTCGCAGACCATCCGCCAGCTCGGCATCCGCCTCAAGCTGAACCCGCTCAAGGAAGTCATCAAGGGCAAGCGGCTGGTCGTCGTCGACGACTCCATCGTCCGCGGCAACACCCAGCGGGCCCTGGTCCGGATGCTCCGCGAGGCGGGCGCCGCCGAGATCCACATCCGGATCTCCTCCCCGCCCGTGAAGTGGCCCTGCTTCTTCGGCATCGACTTCGCCACCCGCGCCGAGCTGATCGCCAACGGCATGAGCATCGACGAGATCGGCACCTCGCTGGGCGCCGACTCGCTGGCGTACATCTCCATCGACGGCATGATCGACGCGACCACCATCGCCAAGCCCGACCTGTGCCGGGCCTGCTTCGACGGCGAGTACCCGATGGAGCTGCCCGACCCCGAGCTGCTCGGCAAGCAGCTCCTGGAGACCGAGCTGGCCGCCGGGCCGGCCGCCACGGCAGCGGCCGACGCCATCCGGCGCCCGTAGCGGGCCGTCCGCACCACCTGCCGTCCGACACAAAGGGTTCTCATCGTCATGCCTGACACAACTGGTGCCAGGGACGCAGCGGCGTCCTACAAGACAGCCGGCGTCGACATCGAAGCGGGCGACCGCGCCGTCGAGCTGATGAAGGAGTGGGTCGCGAAGACCCGGCGCCCGGAGGTCCTGGGCGGCCTCGGCGGATTCGCCGGGCTCTTCGACGCCTCCGCGCTCAAGCGCTACGAGCGTCCGCTGCTCGCCTCCGCCACCGACGGCGTGGGCACGAAGGTCGACATCGCCCGGCGCATGGGCGTCTACGACACGATCGGCCACGACCTGGTCGCCATGGTCATGGACGACATCGTGGTGTGCGGTGCCGAGCCGCTGTTCATGACGGACTACATCTGCGTCGGCAAGGTCCACCCCGAGCGCGTCGCCGGGATCGTCAAGGGCATCGCCGAGGGCTGCGTGCTGGCCGGCTGCGCCCTGGTGGGCGGCGAGACGGCCGAGCACCCCGGACTGCTGGGCGAGGACGACTTCGACGTCGCCGGCGCGGGCACCGGCGTCGTGGAGGCCGACCGGCTGCTCGGACCCGACCGCATCCGCCGGGGTGACACCGTGATCGCCATGGCCGCCTCGGGGCTTCACTCGAACGGGTACTCGCTGGTCCGCCACGTCCTGCTGAACGAGGCCGGTCTGGCCCTCGACACCCACCTGGACGGCCTCGGCCGCACCCTGGGCGAGGAGCTGCTGGAGCCCACCAGGATCTACTCCCTGGACTGCCTGGCCCTGACCCGCACCACCGAGGTGCACGCCTTCAGCCACGTCACGGGCGGCGGTCTGGCCGCCAACCTGGCCCGGGTGGTCCCCGACGGGCTGCACGCCATCGTCGACCGCTCCACCTGGACCCCGGCGCCGGTCTTCGACCTGGTGGGCCGCACCGGCCGGGTCGAGCGGCTGGAGCTGGAGAAGACCCTGAACATGGGCGTGGGCATGATCGCCATCGTCCCCGAGGAGTCCACCGACGTCGCCCTGACGACCCTGGCCGACCGCGGCCTGGACGCCTGGGTGGCCGGCACGGTCACCGACCGGGGCGAGCACACGACCGGCGCCGCGCTGGTGGGCGACTACGCCGGATGAGATGACGCACGCGGGGCGGCGACGCCCCGCGTGCGGGTAGCACAGAACCCGGTCGGTGACCGAGGTCACCGACCGGGCGTGCGTTCAGTACAAGGTCAAGCGCCGCGACGTTGCTGCGGGGACTGGCCGTCCTCGTCCTCGTCGTCGTCCTCGTAGAGGTCGGCGTACCGTGCGTACACGTCGTCGTCCTGTTCATCGTCCTCGAACCGGTCGCCGTTAGGCGGTTGCGGATTCGACGTCGATGCGCCCAGCTCCTCGGCCAGGCGTGAGAGATCAGTCCCACCGCTGTTGTACTTCAGCTGGCGGGCGACCTTCGTCTGCTTGGCCTTGGCCCGGCCGCGCCCCATGGCTCGACCCCCTCAACGACGGGGCTCGACGGCCCCAGAGTCTTGACACGCGTTCATGGTCCGGAACGGGCTCTCCGTGGAGAGACCGGTCCGTAGGGCTTCCACGGTACCTGAGCCCACGCCCATACGGTACGTCGCCCGCAGGACGTGGGTGTCCCCGGGCCCGGCGAGGAGCCCCGTCCTCGCTGGTCAAGGCCGATTTTAACCACCTTTCGGCGGTCGACCCGCCGGAAGAAGTGAGAGTTCTCTCCCACCCGCCCCCGGCGGGTACCGCCCGGGTCCGGGGGACCCCCGTCCGGTCAGGCCCCCGGACGGGCCTCCGCGATCCGCTGCTCCGCGATCCGGTCGGCCGCCGCGGCCGGCGGAATACCGTCCTGCTTCGCACGTGCGAAGATCGCCAGCGTGGTGTCGAAGATCTTCGCGGCCTTCGCCCGGCACCGGTCGAAGTCGAACCCGTGCAGCTCGTCGGCGACCTGGATGACACCGCCGGCGTTCACCACGTAGTCCGGCGCGTAGAGGACGCCGCGGTCCGCGAGGTCCTTCTCGACGCCCGGGTGGGCGAGCTGGTTGTTGGCCGCGCCGCACACCACCGAGGCGGTCAGCACCGGCACGGTGTCGTCGTTCAGGGCGCCGCCGAGCGCGCAGGGGGCGTAGATGTCCAGGCCCTCCTCGCGGATCAGCGCGTCGGTGTCGGCGACGGCGCGCACCGAGGGGTGGCGCTCGGTGATCCGCCGGACGGCGTCCTCGCGCACGTCGGTGACCACGACCCGCGCGCCCTCCGTCAGCAGGTGCTCCACCAGGTGGTGGCCGACCTTGCCGACGCCCGCGACGCCGACGGTGCGGTCGCGCAGGGTCGGGTCGCCCCAGAGGTGCTGGGCGGCGGCCCGCATGCCCTGGTAGACGCCGAACGAGGTGAGCACGGAGGAGTCCCCGGCGCCGCCGTTCTCGGGGGAGCGGCCGGTCGTCCAGCGGCACTCGCGGGCCACGACGTCCATGTCCGCCACGAAGGTGCCGACGTCGCAGGCCGTCACGTAGCGGCCGCCGAGCGAGGCGACGAACCGGCCGTAGGCGAGGAGCAGCTCCTCGGACTTGATCTGCTCGGGGTCCCCGATGATCACGGCCTTGCCGCCGCCGTGGTCGAGACCGGCCATGGCGTTCTTGTACGACATCCCGCGCGCCAGGTTGAGCGCGTCGGCGATGGCCTCGGCCTCGGTGGCGTAGGGGTAGAAGCGCGTGCCGCCGAGGGCGGGGCCCAGGGCGGTGGAGTGGAGGGCGATGACGGCCTTGAGACCGCTGGCGCGGTCCTGGCAGAGCACGACTTGCTCATGTCCGCCCTGGTCCGAGTGGAACAGGGTGTGCAGTACATCAGCAGGTGCGCCGGTTACGTCGGTCACGGTGGTGACTCCTGTGTAGTTGCGGCGGGATGGTGAGGACCCCGTGCGGATGGCGGGGACTCGCTCATGAGATTAGAGCCTGCCGGGTCCCCGCCGCCGCACCGTGCCCATGATCCTCTCCCGTCGCGGCCCGGCCGGTCCCCGGTCCGCGGGCGGTCCCGCGCCCCCCGCCGGGGCCCGGCAGGTTTTCGGGACGGTGCGCGGGGGAGGGAGCAGGGGTGCCCAAGGTCTCCTCGGTGATCGTCCCCTATGCGGCGTACCTGCGTGTCTACGAGCCGCTGGCCGCCTTCCCCGAGCCCGAGCGCGCCCACTGGGCCCGCTACGCCCGCCGGAGCGACCTGCCGTCCTGCCAGGACGAGCTGCGCCGCTCCCTGGCGGACCTGCTGCCCACCCCGCCGGTCGCGGTGCCGGTGCACGAGAGCGCGGACGCCTTCGTGGCCCGGGAGGACGGGGTCGTCCGGATCTGCCCGTGGCGGACCAGGCTGCGCGGCTGGCAGGCCCTGGCGGAGCTGGCGGAGGACTTCCCGGAGCCGGTGCTGGACGCCCTGCTGCCGCCCGTGGTGCGGCGCCAGAGCGCGCAGGACTACGAGCGCTGGCTGCGCGGCCATCCGGACGCCCGCCCGTGGATCCGCACGGCCACCTGGCAGGTGCCGATCAACTGGTTCGTGCTGGTCTCCGACGAGGAGCGGGAGTTCGGCTCCGGCGGCTCCGGCGGCTCCGGCGGCTCCGGCGGCCCGCCCCGGGTGCTGCGCTACCGGACGCCGATGGCCCAGGCGCGGCGCCGGGTGGCGCGGGGACTGCGGGCCCTGCGGGAGGCGATGGACGAGGGGCCGCTGATCGACGGCCTGGTGGACGTGGGGCGCTGGCTGGAGGAGTTCCACCCGCGTTCGCTGGTGGAGTTGGACTACGGAGGTCTGGTGCACGCCCTGCCGGCCGGGGAGTTGGCGGAGGACCACTCGGCGGCCGACGTGGCCGAGGGGATCGAGGCGCTGCGCCGGGGCGACGGGGAGGCGGCCGGGGAGGCCTACGGGCGGCTGGTGGAGCGGTGGCGGGCGGTGCGGGACCGGCGGTCGGCCAACTGACGCGGCCCCGCGGAAGGGACGTAGGTCCCGATCCGGGCAGTTCGTGGCAACCGTGACGGAACGCACGTACCCCACTCTTGCGCCCCTTCCCCCTCCTCGTGCCAAAATAGGACAAGGAGTCCGGGGGAGGCTCTGTCCGACTGTTGTGGTGCACTTCAGGCGGATTCGCAGCATTGCATGCTTTTGGGGGGTCAGGTGCCTCCTTCACTCCAGTGTGACTGATCGTCACACTGGAGTGACTGTCCGCTATGGCATGGTCCATCGGCTTCCGTCGCTGATGAACACCTGGGAGGGCAATTCCATCGGTTTGGCCGACGCGGCTGGACAGATGGTGTAGTTGTAGTGCCGAGGACAAGCCGTTCGTCCTATAACCGACTCGACTCGCGTCCGCCATATCGGGCAACGCGGGTCAAGGTGCAGAATTTAGAGGAATGAACCGAGAAGGTTCGGTTCTCCCGAGGAGGCCGCTCATGACCGCTCGCACCCCTGATGCCGAGCCGCTGCTGACCCCGGCTGAGGTCGCCACCATGTTCCGCGTGGACCCGAAGACGGTCACGCGGTGGGCGAAGGCCGGCAAGCTCACGTCGATCCGCACGCTCGGCGGGCATCGCCGCTACCGCGAGGCGGAGGTCCGCGCACTGCTCGCGGGCATTCCGCAGCAGCGCAGCGAGGCCTGAACAACTGAATAACCGGACATAACGGCAGGTCCCCCAATCTGCCGGAAGGTCCGGACCACAGCTCCACACGACGAGGGTCCTGCCCCAACAGGCCCCGCATCCGAGCCGCTTCACCCCGTCGGGCAACCGACCGGATACGTCGTCGATCGCGCTGGACTCCGCCGGGTCCAGCGCGGTCTTTTTTGTGCCCGTGGGGCAAGTCGCGGGGCGGCGCCCGGCGGTCCGGGCGCGCGGTCCCGCCGGACCCCCGGAGGGGTGTCGCGTACGGTGCAATTGCACATATTAAATTGGCTGGTGGCGGGTCAGGTGTGAGCGCCGTCATTTCAAAAACTCTTGCGGTGACACCCGTCACAGGGTCCGCTCCTTGTTGCCCCCGGCCGGTGTGCGCTATGAGGACGGAACCGCTCCCAGCGGCCCGCCGCGGCCCGGGTGTTGGGGCGCCGCCCGGCCCGGGGCGCTCAGGCGCTCCCGGCCGCCGCGGCCTCCTGACGGTCCGTCGGGGACGCGGCCGGCGCGGAGTCCAGCGCCTGCCGCAGCAGCCGGTGGCAGACGGGGCAGCGCCGCGTCGCGTGGCGGTACGAGGACGCGGCCGACAGATGCGCACGGAGCAGGGCCCGCGTCTCGTGCCTGACCGATGCCGCCATACGCCACCTCCGGGGGCCGCACGGGGATTTGGGCCCTGCCTTTGGAGTACCGAGGGAATCCGGCGCCGTCAAGGCCGCCAGAGGGCCGCTGAGGGCTTTCCCGGACATCGGTGGCGCGGGACCGCGGGCGGGGTCCCCGGGGCGTGGCGCGGGGAGGGGTGCGGGAGCGCACGGAGAAGGGCCCGAGTCGCGATGACTCGGGCCCTTCTCCCACTGCGGTCCTGACGGGATTTGAACCCGCGGCCTCCACCTTGACAGGGTGGCGAGCACTCCAAACTGCTCCACAGGACCAGGTTTTCGCGGCGCTTGCTGCTGCGTTGCGCTGCGAGAAGAGACTTTACAGGAGGGTGCGCCCGGGGTCGAACTCACCCTCCGTCGAGGCCCCGTCACCGTGCGCGGCCGGTGGCGGAGCCCCTCCGTACCCCTCCGCGCCCCTACGGCGCCAGCGCGTCGATGGTCTTCACGATCCGCTTGTCCGAGACGGGATAGGCCGTGCCCAGCGCGTGCGCGAAGTAGCTGACCCGCAGTTCCTCGATCATCCACCGCACCTCCAGCACCTCCCGCGGCACCGGCCGCCCCTGCGGCATCTGCTCCAGCAGCCACAGGTACTCGTCCCGCATCTCGTGGACCTTCTCCATCCGGGTGGTGTCCCGCTGGACGTTGGCCGGCATCTGCTGGAGGCGGCGGTCGGCGGCGACCAGATAGCGCATCAGGTCCGGCAGCCGGCCCAGCCCCGCCTCCGTCACGAACCCGGGCCCGACCAGGGCGTCGAGCTGCGCCCGCACGTCCTGGAGGTTGGCCAGCAGCGCGGGGCTGCGGACGGCCTTCAGCCGGCGCTCGCAGGCCTGCCAGGCGGCCAGCACCTGCTGGACCCCGCCCACCGCGCGCACCGTGGTGTCGACGATCTCCGAACGGACCCCGTCGTAGAGCTTGCGGTAGGACTCCTCGTCCCACGCCGGTCCGCCGAGGTCCGCGATCAGCCGGTCGGCCGCCGCGGTCGCGCAGTCGTCGAACAGCGCCTGGACGGAGCCGTGCGGACTGGCGGAGAGCCCCAGCTTCTGCTGGTTGGTCAGCTTCTCGGACGCGAACTTCGCCGGGTTGACCGGGATGTTGCGCAGGATCAGCCGCCGCGTGCCCCGCCACATCGCCCGCGCCTGCTCGGCCTCGGTGTCGAAGAGGCGCACGGACACGGTGTCGCCGTCGTCGACCAGCGCCGGGTACGCCTTCACCGGCTGGCCGGCCCGGCGGGTCTCGAAGACCCGGGTCAGGCTGCCGATGGTCCAGTCGGTCAGTCCGGAGCGCTCCAGGGACTCCCCTCCGGCACGCTCGGCGGTGGCCGCCGCGGCCTGGGAGAGCGCCTTGCGCGCCTTCGGCCGCAGCCGCAGCTTCAGGGCCTCCAGGTCCTTGTCCTCGGCCAGCGTACGGCGCCGCTCGTCGACGATGCGGAAGGTGATCCGCAGATGGTCGGGGACCTTCGCCCAGTCGAAGTCCTCCGCCTCCAGCGGCACCCCCACCATGCGCTTCAGCTCGCGCGCCATGGTCACCGTCAGCGGTTCCCGGAGGGGCACCGCCCGCTCCAGGAACGCCCCGGCGTAGTTGGGCGCGGGCACGTAGTGGCGGCGGATCGGCTTCGGCAGGGAGCGGATCAGCTCCGTGACGACCTCCTCCTGCAGCCCGGGGATCTGCCAGTCGAAGCCCTCGTCGGTGACCTGGTTGAGCACCTGGAGCGGGATGTGCACGGTCACGCCGTCCGCGTCCGCGCCGGGCTCGAACTGGTAGGTCACCCGGAACTTCAGCGGGCCCTGGCGCCAGGAGTCCGGGTAGTCGTCCTTGGTGACCGCGCCGGCCTTCTCGTTGATGAGCATCTCGCGCTCGAAGTCGAGCAGGTCGGGCTGCTCGTGGCGCTTGTGCTTCCACCAGGAGTCGAAGTGCGCGCCGGAGACGACGTGCTCGGGCACCCGCTGGTCGTAGAAGTCGTAGAGGGTCTCGTCGTCGACGAGGATGTCCCGGCGCCGGGCCCGGTGCTCCAGCTCCTCGACCTCGGTCAGCAGCCGCCGGTTGTCGGCGAAGAACTTGTGGTGGGTCCGCCAGTCGCCCTCGACCAGGGCGTTGCGGATGAACAGCTCGCGGCTGACCTCCGGGTCGATCCGGCCGTAGTTCACCTTGCGCTGGTCGACGATCGGCACGCCGTACAGCGTGACCTTCTCGTAGGCCATCACGGCCGACTGGTCCTTCTCCCAGTGCGGCTCGCTGTAGGTGCGCTTGAGGAGGTGGCCGGCGAGCGGCTCGACCCACTCGGGCTCGATCCGCGCGTTGACGCGGGCCCAGAGCCGGGAGGTCTCCACCAGCTCGGCGGACATCACGAAGCGCGGCGGCTTCCGGAACAGCGCCGAGCCGGGGAAGATCGCGAACTTGGCGTTCCGGGCGCCCAGGTACTCGTTCTTCCCCGGGCCCTTCCCGCTCTCGCCGCCGCCGGTCCTGACGTCCTTCATGCCGACGTGGGACAGGAGCCCGGCCAGCAGGGAGACGTGGACGCGGTCGCCGGGGGCGTCCTGGTCGTTGAGGTGGATGCCCATCTGCTTGGCGACGGTGCGCAACTGGGTGTAGATGTCCTGCCATTCCCGGACGCGCAGGAAGTTCAGGTACTCCTGCTTGCACATCCGGCGGAAGGACGACGAGCCGCGTTCCTTCTGCTGCTCGCGCAGATAGCGCCACAGGTTGAGATAGGCGAGGAAGTCGCTGGTCTCGTCCTTGAAGCGGGCGTGCTGCTGGTCGGCCTGGGCCTGCTTCTCCGCCGGGCGCTCGCGCGGGTCCTGGATGGACAGCGCCGCCGCTATGACCATGACCTCGCGCGCGCAGCCGTTGCGGTCGGCCTCCAGGACCATCCGGGCCAGCCGGGGGTCGACGGGGAGCTGGGCGAGCTTGCGGCCGGTGTCGGTCAGCCGCTTGCGGGAGTCCTTCTGGGCCGGGTCGAGCGCGCCCAGCTCCTGCAGCAACTGCACGCCGTCGCGGATGTTGCGGTGGTCGGGCGGGTCGATGAAGGGGAACCTCTCGATGTCCCCGAGCCCGGCGGCGGTCATCTGGAGGATGACGGAGGCCAGGTTGGTCCGCAGGATCTCGGCGTCGGTGAACTCCGGCCGCGCGGTGAAGTCGTCCTCGCTGTACAGCCGGATGCAGATGCCGTCGGAGGTGCGGCCGCAGCGGCCCTTGCGCTGGTTGGCGCTGGCCTGCGAGACCGGCTCGATGGGCAGCCGCTGCACCTTGGTGCGGTGGCTGTAGCGGGAGACGCGGGCGAAGCCGGGGTCGATGACGTACTTGATGCCGGGGACCGTCAGGGAGGTCTCCGCGACGTTGGTGGCCAGCACGATCCGGCGCCCGGTGTGCTGCTGGAAGACGCGGTGCTGCTCGGCGTGCGAGAGCCGGGCGTAGAGCGGCAGCACCTCGGTGAAGCGGAACTTCTTCTTCTCCAGCGCGTCCGCCGTGTCCCGGATCTCGCGCTCACCGGAGAGGAAGACGAGGATGTCGCCCTTCCCTTCGCCCATCAGCTCCTCGACGGCGTCGGTGATGGCGGTGATCTGGTCCCGGTCGGCGTCCTCGCCGTCCTCCTCCAGCAGGGGCCGGTAGCGGACCTCCACGGGATACGTCCGCCCGCTGACCTCGATGATCGGCGCGTCCCCGAAGTGCCGGGAGAACCGCTCGGGGTCGATGGTCGCCGAGGTGATGACGACCTTGAGGTCCGGACGCTTCGGGAGGAGCTGGGCGAGGTAGCCCAGCAGGAAGTCGATGTTGAGGGACCGCTCGTGGGCCTCGTCGATGATGATCGTGTCGTAGGCCCGCAGCTCGCGGTCGGTCTGGATCTCCGCGAGCAGGATGCCGTCGGTCATCAGCTTGATGAAGGTGGAGTCCGGGTTCACCTGGTCGGTGAAGCGCACCTTCCAGCCGACGGTCTCGCCGAGCGGGGTGTCCAGCTCGTCCGCCACCCGTTCCGCGACGGTGCGGGCGGCGATCCGCCGGGGCTGGGTGTGCCCGATCATCCCGCGCACCCCGCGGCCCAGCTCCACGCAGATCTTCGGGATCTGCGTGGTCTTCCCGGACCCCGTCTCACCGGCGACGATGACGACCTGGTGGTCGCGGATGGCCGCCGCGATGTCGTCCTTCTTCTGGCTGACCGGGAGCTGCTCGGGATAGGTGACGTCGGGGACGCGGGCGCGTCGCTCGCCGATCCGCGTCTCGGCCCTGGCCACCTCCGTCTCGATCTCGGCGAGAACGGTGGCCCGGGCCTCCGGCTTACGGATCTTCCGCGCACCCTCCAGCCGACGGCCGAGCCGGTGCGCATCGCGCAGCGACAGCTCGGTCAGCCGGGAGGCGAGGGTGCCGAGGGTGGGAGCGGGGTGCGTAGACATACGGCTTCCAGGGTCTCATCCGGGAGAAAAGGCTGGCGAACTCTTTTGTCCCGGGGCCGAACGCCGGACAGGGCCGGACACAACAAGGCCCCGATCCGAAGATCGGGGCCTGTGCTGTGGCTGGGGCCGGGGTCGAACCGGCGACCTATCGCTTTTCAGGCGATCGCTCGTACCAACTGAGCTACCCAGCCGCGAGGTTTCACGTGAAACCTCAGCGGTCCTGACGGGATTTGAACCCGCGGCCTCCACCTTGACAGGGTGGCGAGCACTCCAAACTGCTCCACAGGACCATGTGGGTGTGTGCGCACCGACGTGAGTCAGTGTTGCACACCGTACTGCGTGCCCCCAACGGGATTCGAACCCGTGCTACCGCCTTGAAAGGGCGGCGTCCTAGGCCGCTAGACGATGAGGGCTATCGGCCCGCCTGCGCGCCTCTCGGCGCGTCGGGGACGTGAGAAGCATATGGGATGGCGGGAGCTATCGCCAAAACGCTTTACGGAGTGGTGGGGGAGGGGGTTCCCGGCGCCGTGGCGCCGGAGGTGGGGGAGCCGTCCGGGGTCGTGGGGGAGGGGGTGGCGCCCGGCTGGTTCTCCTTGGGCAGATGGCGGCTGACCTCCACCGTCGTCAGCCCCAGGCCGCCGAGCCGGATCTCGTCCCAGGCCTGGAGGCGGCGGGTGCCGCGGTCCAGATAGAGGATCGACGCCTGGATCGGATCGGGATGCTCGCCCTCGACCGCGCGCAGACCGCTGCCGCCGGTGGAGCCCTCGGTGCGCAGCCGGGTCCCGTACTTCATGACCTCCATGCCCTCGTGGTGGAGGTGGCCGGCCAGCACGAGCGGCACCTCGCCGTCCACCTCGCGGGCCGCCGACGGCTCGTGGACGACCGCGATGTCCACCGGGGTGCCCGCCGCCCGCTGGTCGCGGAGGGCCGAGGCCAGCCGGGCCCCGGCCAGCTCCTGGGAGGCCTCCGCGCCGAGCGGCCGGGAGCGGTCGGGGGTGAACTGCGGGTCGCCGGTCCCGGCGAACCGCAGCCCGGCGACGGTCAGGGCCCGGCCGTCGTCCAGCACATGGGCGTTCCGCAGCCCCTCCAGGTACTTCTGGGTGACCCGGGAGTCGTGGTTGCCGCGCACCCAGACGTAGGGGGCGCCCAGATCCTCGACCGGGTCCAGGAAGCCGTTCTCCGCGGCCGTGCCGTGGTCCATGGTGTCGCCCGAGTCGACGATCACATCGACCCGGTACTGCCGCACCAGCGAGCCGATGATCTTCCAGCTCGCCGGGTTGAGGTGGATGTCGGAGACGTGCAGCACCCGGATCGTGGTCGGGTCCGGCTGGTAGACGGGAAGCGTGGAGGTGACGTCGTAGAGCTTGGTCACGTTCGTCACCAGGCGCGCCAGTTCCTTCTGGTAGACGTCGAACTCGGTGACGATGCTGCGCGCGTTGCCGACCAGGGAGGGTGCCGAGGAGAGCAGCCCGGAGAACTTCGGCTCCAGGACCGAGTCGGGGTTCCAGGTGGCGTACGCGGTGCCCCCGGACGCGGCCAGCAGCGCCAGCGCCAGGCCCCCGGCGGCCAGGGCCCTGCGGGGGCGGCGGTAGACGGCGAGGCCGAGCGCGGTGGCCCCGGTGACGACGGCGACGCCGGAGCGGGCGGCGAGGCCGAGGGTGCCGCGGGCGACGTCGGCCGCGACCTCCTCCTGGAGCCCGGAGAGCCGTTCGGGATGGTCGACGAGGGCCCCCGCGCGGGCGGGGTCGAGCTGGTCGACGTTGACGTCCAGACGGACGGGGGCGGTGTGGCTGTCCAGCCGCAGGGCGCCCAGCGGCGAGATGTTGATCTTCGTGCCGCCGTCGAACGAGGGCCGCAGGGTCATCGTCGTGTTCATCGGGCCGACCGGGACGCGGACGTCGCCCACGGCCAGCAGGCCCAGCCAGGCGCCCCCCAGGACGACGGCGACCATGCCGAGGGCGCGGGCCCAGCGCCGGGGGCGGGAGGCGGCACCGGCGGCGCCGAGGGCACCGGCACCCGCTCCGTCCGGGGCACCGGTTCCGGCCGCCCGCCGGGCGCGGCGCCGGTCGCGGGCGCCGCGGGCGAGGGCCGCGGGTGCGCGCAGGACGCGCCGCGCCCTCTCGGCCAGAGGGTGCGGGACTGGGGGAACGCGGGCCATTGGTCGCGTATGCCCGTCTCGCGCCGCGGATATGCGGGCCGTGGCGCGACCGGCCCAAGGGGTCGTCGTCCCGGGTGCCGTGGCCGACAATGGGGGCGTGCTGGAGATGACGCGCGAGGAGTTCGAGGAACTGGTCGCCGAGGCGCTGGACCGCATTCCGCCGGAGCTGACGCGGCTGATGGACAACGTCGCGGTGTTCGTCGAGGACGAACCGCCCGCCGACGACCCCGAGTTGCTCGGGCTGTACGAGGGGACGCCGCTCACCGAGCGCGGGGAGTGGTACGCGGGGGTGCTGCCGGACCGGATCACCGTCTACCGGGGGCCGACGCTGCGCCACTGCGCCACCCGCGAGGAGGTCGTCGAGGAGACGGAGATCACGGTGGTGCACGAGATCGCCCACCACTTCGGCATCGACGACGCGCGACTGCACGCCCTCGGGTACGGCTGACCCGCCCGGGGGCCGGTTCCGCGGGGCGGGCCGCGTGTCCTCCCGCGGGTGGCGGGAGTTGGGCACGTCGACCCCTGACCCCGGAGGTGGCCGCCCGTGCGCCCCTTGAACGTACCCGCCCGTCTGGCCGTCGCGGTCCTGACGGCCGTCGCCGCCACCGGCTGCGTGAGCGTCGGCGACGACGGGTCCGGCGGGGGCGCCCGGCCGTCGCACTCCGCAGGCGAGCGGGGCGCCGGGGTCCCCGGCGGCACGGACGTGGTGTCGGGCGGCGAGGCCGGGTACGGCGTGGCCGAGGCGGGCCGGGGGCACCGCGGGCCCGCCGGGGGGACGGGGACCGAGGAGGCCCGCCCCGAGGACGACGGCGCCGACGGCGGGCGGGCGGAGGGGGCGGAGGGGGAGGCGAAGGGCACCGGCGCCCCCTCGGCACCGGCGCCCCCGCGCGCCACCGGATCGGCGCCCCCCGGGGAGGGCCCCCCGGAGCCGGTCCCGTCCCGGACGCCCCCGCCGGACCCCCCGTGGACGGAGGAGCCGGAGCCGGAACCGACCCAGGAGCCGCCGCCCTCCCCGGACCCGGAACCGACCGTGGCGGAACCCTCCTCGTCGGCGCACGAACCGCCCGGCACCCAGCTCGCGCAGCGCGAACCGGCCCCGGAGGCGGGGGTGCCGGTGCCCGGGTACGGGGCACGGGGCTGGGCGTGATGCCGCCGCGCGGCCGGGCCCGGGGCGGGGAATCCGCGGGCGGGGCTCCGGCGGTGCGGCGCGGGGCGCGTCCCCCTGGGCGCCGGGGGACGCCGTGCGGGAGGTGCCGTGCGCGGGTGCCGGGTGGTGCCGAGGGGTGCCGAGGGGTGCCCTGCGCGGGGGTGCGGCGGGGTGCCACGCGTGGTGCCGCCGCTCGCCCGTTCCGGGCGCCGGGAGGCCGCGCGGATCGCGGAGGTCCGCCGGTGCCCGCTCCGAACAGGCGATTTGCCTTGAGGGGGGCACGGTGCGTATGGTGGTAGATCGTTTGATCCCATTTGCCCGGCGCCACTGCAGAGCGCGCCGTGTGGCGCGTACTCTCCCTTGCCGTGGTGGACCGCATCGAGGCGGTCGTATTGCGAATCGCGATTCACGGAGTTGACGGGCGCGTGCCGACGAGACTCCGGAAGGTTTCGCATTCGCATGTCCATCATCAGTACTGATCACGTCGTCGTGCCCGAGAACGCCGAGGGCGTCGAGGTCACCGAGGCGGCTCCCGAGGCGGTCGTCGAGGCCACCGGGACCGCCGTCGCCGACGACACGGTCGAGGTGCCGGAGGCCCCCGAGGCCCCGGAGACCCCCGAAATGACCTTCGAGGACCTCGGTCTGCCCGAGGGCGTCGTGCGCAAGCTCGCGCAGAACGGCGTGACCACCCCCTTCCCGATCCAGGCCGCGACCATCCCGGACGCCCTGCTCGGCAAGGACATCCTCGGCCGGGGCCGCACCGGCTCCGGCAAGACCCTCTCCTTCGGTCTGCCGACCCTGGCCACGCTGGCCGGCGGCCGCACCGAGAAGAAGAAGCCCCGCGCCGTCATCCTGACGCCGACCCGCGAGCTGGCCATGCAGGTCGCGGACGCGCTCCAGCCCTACGGCGACGTCGTCGGCCTGCGCATGAAGGTCGTCTGCGGCGGCACCTCCATGGGCAACCAGATCTACGCCCTGGAGAAGGGCGTCGACATCCTGGTCGCCACCCCGGGCCGGCTGCGCGACATCATCAACCGCGGCGCCTGCTCCCTGGAGAACGTGGAGATCGCGGTCCTCGACGAGGCCGACCAGATGTCCGACCTGGGCTTCCTGCCCGAGGTCACCGAACTGCTCGACCAGGTGCCCGCGGGCGGCCAGCGGATGCTGTTCTCCGCCACCATGGAGAACGAGATCAAGACCCTCGTCGACCGGTACCTGAAGGACCCGGTCAGCCACGAGGTCGACGCGGCCCAGGGCGCGGTGACGACCATGTCGCACCACATCCTGGTCGTGAAGCCCAAGGACAAGGCGCCGGTCACCGCGGCCATCGCCTCCCGCAAGGGCCGCACCATCATCTTCGTGCGCACCCAGCTCGGCGCCGACCGCGTCGCCGACCAGCTCCGCGAGGCCGGTGCCAAGGCGGACGCGCTGCACGGCGGCATGACCCAGGGCGCCCGCACCCGCACCCTGGCCGACTTCAAGGACGGCTACGTCAACGTCCTGGTCGCCACCGACGTCGCCGCGCGCGGCATCCACGTCGACGGCATCGACCTCGTCCTCAACGTGGACCCGGCCGGCGACCACAAGGACTACCTGCACCGCGCCGGGCGCACGGCGCGCGCGGGCCGCACCGGCACCGTCGTCTCCCTCTCCCTGCCGCACCAGCGGCGCCAGATCTTCCGGCTGATGGAGGACGCGGGCGTCGACGCCACGCGCCACATCATCCAGGGCGGCGCCGCCTTCGACCCGGAGGTCGCCGAGATCACCGGCGCCCGGTCCATGACCGAGGTCCAGGCCGAGTCGGCGGGCAACGCCGCCCAGCAGGCCGAGCGCGAGGTCGCCCAGCTCACCAAGGAGCTGGAGCGGGCCCAGCGGCGCGCGACCGAGCTGCGCGAGGAGGCCGACCGGCTGGTCACCCGCGTCGCGCGGGAGCGCGGCGAGGACCCGGAGACGGTGCTGGCCGAGGTCGCCGCGGAGGCCGCGCCGGCCGCCGAGGCCGAGGTCTCCGTGCCGGAGCAGCCGGGCGCGCGCGACATGGAGCAGCGCACCGAGCGCGCTCCGCGCTCCTTCGACCGCGACCGGGGCGACCGCGGTGGTTTCCGCCGTGACGACCGGGGCGAGCGTCGTGACGACCGCGGTGGCCGTTCCTTCGAGCGCCGTGACGACCGCGGCGGCTTCCGCCGTGACGACCGGGGCGGCCGTTCCTTCGAGCGCCGTGACGACCGCGGCGGTTTCCGCCGGGACGACCGCGGTGAGCGCGGCGACCGCGGTGGTTTCCGCCGTGACGACCGGGGCGAGCGTCGTGACGACCGCGGTGGCCGTTCCTTCGAGCGCCGCGACGACCGCGGCGGCTTCCGTCGCGACGACCGTGACGACCGCGGCGGTTTCCGCCGGGACGACCGCGGTGACCGGGGCGACCGCGGTGGTTTCCGCCGTGACGACCGGGGCGAGCGTCGTGACGACCGCGGTGGCCGTTCCTTCGAGCGCCGCGACGACCGCGGCGGCGAGCGTGGCGGCCACCGGGGCAGCGACCGCCCGTTCAACCGCGACCGCCAGGGTGACCGCCCCGGCTTCCGCTCCGGCGGCCACGAGCGTCCCTACGGCCGCCGTGACGACCACCGCGGCACGTCCTCCTTCGGCCGCCGCGACGACAAGCCGCGCTGGAAGCGCAACGGCTGACGCCCCGTGGGCCCCCGGGGCCCACTGAGCGCCGCGGCCCCCGCCCCCGCCGGGCGGGGGCCGCGCCGTTTCCCCGCCCGGCCGATGCGACCGTGACCCGGATACCCGATCGGCGGCGCGCCCGCGTCCGGCTATGCTCGGAGTGGCATCATCGAGCAGCAGCACCTGGGCCCTTAGCTCAATTGGCAGAGCAGTGGACTTTTAATCCATTGGTTGTGGGTTCGAGTCCCACAGGGCCTACTTGCAGGACCCCGGCCCGCCTTTGGCGTGGGCCGGGGTCCTTTCCGTTCCGCGGCCCCGGACACTCGCGGGCCGCCCTCCCCGCGTCGGGCGCCCTCCCGGGCGCGTCCTCCCGGGAGCGGGCTCAACCCGCCCATTGCCAGGGGGCGTTGGCCTCTTCCTCCGCCGGGCCGGATGTGCGGCGAGCCCGGGATCCCCGCCGGCGTACGGCGGGCGGCGGCGCCCCGGCGGCGGTGAGGGGCGGTGCACGGGCGACGTGCGCCGACGCGTCCGGGAGGATCGTGGCGCCGGGCCCGCACGGAGGCCCCGTGATGGGAGAGACCCCGATGCCCCTGCCCCACGTCCTGCTCTCCGCCGCCGTGTCGCTCGACGGATACCTGGACGACACCGGCCCCGAGCGGCTGCTGCTGTCCTCCCCCGCCGACTTCGACCGGGTCGACGGGGTCCGGGCCTCCTGCGACGCGATCCTGATCGGCGCCGGCACCCTCCGGGCCGACAATCCGCGGCTGCTGGTCGCCTCGGCCGCGCGGCGGGCCGCAAGGGTGGCCGCCGGGAAGCCGGAGCATCCGCTCAAGGCGGTGGTCAGCGCCACCGGCGAGCTGGACCCGGCCGCCCGGTTCTGGCACACCGGCGGTGAGAAGGTCCTCCTGACCACCGACGGGGGCGCCCGCCGGGCCCGGGGGCTCGGGCTCGCCGGTGACATCGTGCCGCTCGGCCCCGGCCCGGACTGGCGCGCCGTGCTGGAGCACCTGCACGACCGGCGCGGTGTGCGGCGGCTCATGGTGGAGGGCGGCGGCACCGTCCACACCCAGCTCCTGCGCCAGGGCCTCGCCGACGAACTCCAGCTCGCCCTCGCCCCCGTGCTGGTCGGGGACCCCGCCGCGCCCCGCCTCTTCGGGCCCGGCGGCTACCAGGACGGGCGGTTGGCGCTCGTGGAGACCCGGCGGATCGACGACGTCGTCCTGGCGCGGTACCGGCCGACCGCACCCGGCACCGGCCCGGAGGCGACCGCCGCCGACCGGCACTGGCTGGGGCTCGCCTGCGACCTGGCCGCCCAGTGCCCGCCCTCCCGCACGGCCTTCAGCGTCGGCGCGGTCGTGGTGGCCGCCGACGGCACGGAGCTGGCCCGCGGCCACTCCCGGGAGGGCGGCGACCCCGTGGCGCACGCCGAGGAGGTGGCCCTCGCCCGGACGGACCCGGCCGACCCCCGGCTCCCCGGCGCCACCGTCTACTCCAGCCTGGAGCCCTGCTCCCGCCGCGCCTCCCGCCCCGCACCCTGCGTCCGGCTGATCCTCGACGCCGGGGTGCGCCGGGTGGTCACGGCCTGGCGCGAGCCCGACACCTTCGTTTCCGGGGCCGACGGCAGCGGGGCGCTGGCCGCCGCGGGCGCCGTCGTGGTCGTCCTGCCGGAGTACGCCGAGCGGGCCGCCGCGCCGAACCGGCACCTGACGGCCCCCTGAACCCCGGCGCCCCCGCCCCCGCGTTCCGGTTCCCCGGGCCCGGCGTCCCGGCGCCCGCCGTCCGGCTCCAGGGACGGGGCGGGGCGGAGGTGACGGCCGGGGCGCGCGGGACACGGGAAACGTGTGTGCGCGGTGGTCCCGCGATGGCGTACACTGGTCACACAACGACGCGGGGTGGAGCAGCTCGGTAGCTCGCTGGGCTCATAACCCAGAGGTCGCAGGTTCAAATCCTGTCCCCGCTACTGAAGGCCGGAGGCCGGAATCCGAAAGGGTTCCGGCCTCCGGTGCGTTTCCCGGCTCCCCGGCTCCCCGGCTCCCCGGCTCCCCGGCGTTCCGTTTCCAATCTGCCCCCGCCCCCGCCCCCGCCCCCGCCCTCCCGTCCGGTGGCCGTCCGGCCGTCATCCGATCGGCGCGCACCGCTCGCCCGCCGCCCCCGCCCCGGGAAACCTGGGACCCGGACGGCGACACCGGCACGGACGTGCGGGGCGGGTGGCGGGAGACGAGTGGTGCGGCCAGGTGACATGGGCGACGAGGAACCGGACGGCCGGTCCCCCGACGGACCGCCCCCCGGCCCGCCCGCGCCCGCCCGCCCCCGCTCCGGCGCGTCGACCGGCCGGCCGGAAATCCGGCGCGGTCGCGGCCCTCACCGCGGTCACGGCAGCCACGACGAGGGACCCGGCCCGCTGCGCCTGCCCGCCCCCCGGCGGGGTCCCCCCGTCGGCAACCGGCTGGTCCGCCTGCTGCCGCCGCTGCTGATCCTCGTCGCGATCGTCTACGACTCCCTCACCCCGCGGTACTTCACCGCCGGGCCCCTCTACACCGCCGCCCCGCTGGTCGCCGCGCCCCTCTACTCGCGGCGCGGCACCGTCCTCACCGCGGCGGCCGTGATCGCCTCCGTCAGCCTGCTGCAACTGACCAAGGGCGTGCTCCACAGCGTCGACTCCCTCACCGAGCTGTTCACCATCGCGACCGTCGCCGTCCTCGCCGTCCTGGTCAACACCTCCGTCCGCCGCACCGACGAGCGGCTCGCCTCCACCCGTGAGATCGCGGAGGCCGCCCAGCGCGCCGTGCTGCCCCGGCCCCCGGAGCGGATCGGCGGCTTCGAGATCGCCGCCCGCTACGAGGCCGCCCAGGCAGGCGCCTTCATCGGCGGCGACCTCTACGCCGTGCAGGACAGCGCGCGCGGCGTCCGGCTCCTCGTCGGCGACGTGCGCGGCAAGGGCATGGGCGCCGTCGCGGCCGTCGCGGTGGTCATCGGCGCGTTCCGGGAGGCCGCCGAGCAGGAGGCGACCCTGGAGGCGGTCGCGCAGCGGCTGGAACGGGCGCTCGCCCGCGAGGGCACCCGGCGCGACGGTCTGGACGACTTCGAGGGCTTCACCACCGCCGTCCTCGCGGAACTCCCGCACGGCGACGGCGCCGTCCGGGTCGTCAACCGGGGCCACCCCCCGCCGCTGATGCTGTACGCCGACGGCACCGTGCGCCCGCTGCCCGCGCGGGAGGCCGCGCTGCCGCTCGGCATGGGGGAGCTGGGGGTGTGGCCGGACCGCGCCGAGGAGGCCGGTTTCCCCGCCGGGGCCACCCTGCTGCTCCACACCGACGGGCTGTCCGAGGCGCGCGACGCCCGCGGGGTCTTCTACGACCCCGAGGCACGGCTGCGGGGCAACCGCTTCGCCTACCCGGCGGACCTGCTCGACGCCCTGGCCGAGGATGTGCGCCGGTACTCCGGCGGGGGCATGGCCGACGACATGGCGCTGCTCGCCGTCCACCGTCCCGGAGGCCGTCACGGACGGTGAGAGAGCGACCGCCCTCCGCATAACAACTGACACACCATCAGGACGGTGTGAGGTGAAGAAGTGGTGCCCGGAGCGCCGGGCGCGGGGCCAACTCGCCCCGTTTTCGCCTGCCGTAGTGCTTTGGATCACCCCCGAATCGTTAATGATCAAGCGGAGCGGCTTGGAATACCCGGCTCTCGTCTATTAACGTTCGATAACGCAGCGCGGTCGTCCCAGCCGTCACAGAAGGCGGCTCCGCGCGCACATGCCGAATCCCGCGAGGGAACCGGGGAACCACCACCTTGGGGTGAATCGGGCGCACGCCGCCATGGCGACATGGCCGAAAACCGCCCGTAGGAGACCTTCCTGCTCCGAACCCGTCAGCTAACCCGGTAGGCGGAAGGAAGGAAAGGAGCACGCCCACGTGGCGTCCAACCGGCCTGTCCCCGAGGCCCCGTTCGCACCCTCCGGCCATGGCGTCGACGACACCTTCGGCCACGGAGTCCCCCGCCCCGAAGAGGGTCCCTGGGAGGAATGGAACCCCACCGCGGAGTCCGTCCGCCCCGTGCGCGGCCGGCACCGCGTCGCCAAGCAGCGCGGCGGGCTCGCCCGCAGCTCCACCGTCCTCGGCGTCGGCGTCATCGCGGCCGTCGGAGCGGGCGGCATGGCCAGCGCGCAGACCGGCAAGCCGCCGGTCTCGATCTCCCTGCCGGACCTGCCCAGCCTGTCGAAGGTCGGCGCGCTGGTCGCCGGCGACGAGAAGCCCTCCGGTCCCGAGACCGCGGCCACCCCGCTCAGCGCCGTCGGCGTCACCACCGCCGACACCGCCCAGGGCACCGCCGACGCCGGTGAGGCGCTGCGGACCCGGATCCTGGAGCAGGCCGAGCAGCAGCAGGTCCAGGTGGAGAACAAGGCCGCCGAGAAGGCCAGGGAAGCCGCCGTGAAGCAGGCCGCCGAAGCCGCGCAGGCCGCCGCCGACAAGGCCGCCGAGGCGAAGAAGGAGGCGGAGGCCAAGGCCGCCGCCGAGAAGGCCCGCGCCGAGGAGGAGGCCCGCGAGAAGGCCGAGGCCGAGCGGCTCGCCGAGCTGGCCCGGCAGTACACGCTGCCGACCTCCTCCTACACGCTCACCTCCACCTTCGGCCAGGCCGGCAGCATGTGGACCTCCGGCCACCACACCGGGCTCGACTTCGCCGCCCCCACCGGCACCCTCGTCAAGGCCGTCCACACCGGCACCATCACCGAGGCGGGCTGGGCGGGCGCCTACGGCTACCGCACCGTCCTCACCCTGGAGGACGGCACCGAGCTCTGGTACTGCCACCAGTCGTCGATCAGCGTCGGCGTCGGCCAGCAGGTCAACACCGGCGACGTCATCGGCCGCGTGGGCGCCACCGGCAACGTCACCGGCCCGCACCTGCACTTCGAGGTCCACCCCGGCGGCTCCGCGAGCGGCGTCGACCCGGCGGCCTGGCTGCGCGGCAAGGGCCTCGGCCTCTGACACCACCGCGGCGGACCCGCGGTACGGCGGCGCGCCCGCGTCCCGCGCGGGACACGGGCGGTGCCCGCCGGGCGGCCGTGCCGACGAGCGGTCGTGTCCGCGGTACCGCCGCCGTGTCCGCGTACCGCCGCGCCGGGCGGGGCCCCGTGGTCCCGCCGTGCCCTCCCGCGTGCCGCCCGCCCGCCGTGACGCCGTGCGGGGCGCCGCCGCGGTGACGCTCCCGATGCCCCGGCGGTCCCGACACTCGCCCCCCGAGGTCGGGGCCGCCGGTCCCCACCGGTCCGGTGGCGGGCACCGGTCGGCCGTTCCGCCCGGCGTGCGGAATGCCCGGCCGTTCCGCCCGGCCGGTGGAATGCCGGGCCGGTGAAATGCCCGGCCGGTGGAATGCCCGGTTCCCGCCCGGTCGTTGACACAGGGCATGACCACCACCTCGCATCTGCGCAAGCTCGGCTCCTCCGACCTGGAGGTCTTCCCGCTCGCCCTCGGCGGCAACGTCTTCGGCTGGACGGCAGACCGGGACGCCTCCTTCGCCGTCCTCGACGCCTACACCGCCGCCGGCGGCAACTTCGTCGACACCGCCGACTCCTACTCCGCCTGGGTCGACGGCAACAGCGGCGGGGAGTCCGAGACCCTCATCGGCGAATGGCTCGCCTCCCGCGGCCGCCGCTCCGACGTCGTCGTCGCGACCAAGGTCAGCCAGCACCCCGACTACCCCGGGCTGACCGCCGCCAACATCCGCGCCGCCGCCGACGCCTCGCTCCGGCGGCTCGGCACCGACCACATCGACCTGTACTACACCCACTTCGACAAGCCCGAGGTGCCGGTCGAGGAGATCATCGGCGCCCTCGACGAGCTGGTGCGGGCCGGGAAGGTCCGGCACATCGCCGCCTCCAACATCACCGCCGAACGGCTCGCCGCCTCCCTGGACTTCTCCGACCGCGAGGGGCTCGCCCGGTACGTGGCGCTCCAGCCGCACTACAACCTCGTCTCCCGCGGCACCTACGAGGGCGAGCTGTCCGCCCTCGCCGAGCGCGCCGGGCTGGCCGCCGTGCCGTACTACGCCCTCGCCTCCGGCTTCCTCACCGGCAAGTACCGGCCCGGCGCGCGGGTCGACAGCCCCCGGGCCGCCGGAGCCGCCGGGCACCTGGAGAGCGAGCGGGGCCGCCGGGTGCTGGCCGCCCTCGACGGGATCGCCCGCGACCGCGGCACCGCCGTCGCCACGGTCGCCCTCGCCTGGCTCGCCGCGCGGCCGACGGTGGCCGCGCCGATCGCCTCCGCGCGGACCGTGGAGCAGCTCCCGGCACTGCTCGGCGTGGCCGGACTGGAGCTGACGGAGGAGGAGACGGGCCTGCTGACGGACGCCTCCGCCTGAGCCCCCGCGCGGCGTCCGCCCCGGCGCCGACCCGGCCGGGGCGGACGCCGCCGTGCCTACGGGCGGGGCGGCCCGGGCCGGGGGAGCACCGGGAAGGAGCCGTACGGCGTGTACGGGCCGTACGGGGCGGAGGGGGTGTACGGGGCGGGCACGGGGTGCCCGTACGGGGCGCGCGCCGGATGCGGGACGTACGGGACGCGCGGGGCGTACCGGTGGTGGCCCTGCGGCCAGGGGCCGGCGTGCGGGTGCGGCCACGGCGGCACCGGGTACGGGCGGCGCGGCGCGGTCGCCCGCGCCGCGTGGTCCAGCGCCGGGCGGGCCGCCTCCCGGCGCTCCCACAGAGCGTCCAGCAGCAGCCGCTCCCGCGCCGGGTAGTCCGCGCCCGCCCGGCCGAGGCGCCCCTTCCGGCGCAGGTACGCCAGCGCGCTCGCGTACGTCCCGTACTCCGCCACCGCCCGCTCCGCCCGCCGGCCCCCGTGGCGGCGGGCGTACTGCCGGGCCGCCCTCCGGCCCCGCACCGAGCCCAGCGCGAACGGCTCGAACGGGCCCAGCCACCCGGCCGGCACGTACACCGGCAGCTCCGTGCGGACCGTGCGCAGCTCGCCCTGCCGGGACCGGATCACCAGCCAGGTCAGCAGGCCGAACGCGGGGGCCATGAACACCCCGTACACCACGAAGAAGCCGTACGTCCCGAACGTCACCGAGCCGTTCCACAGCGAGTGCACGCCCATCGCCAGCAGCAGGCCGGTGAGCGGGAGCAGCGCGCGGCGCGCCCGGCGGCTGCCCGGGCGGTCCGCGCGCAGCGCCGCCAGCCCGAAGCCGATGCCGGTGAGCACCGTGAACAGCGGGTGCGCGAACGGCGACATGACGACGCGGACGAAGAACGTCGCCGCCACCACCGAGGCGACGCCCCGCTCCCCGCTGGCCTGGTCGGTGCCGAAGGCCTCGCCCAGGTACAGGATGTTCTCGGTGAACGCGAAGCCGGCGGCGGTGACGCCCGCCGTCACCACGCCGTCCAGCAGGCCGGTGAAGCGCTTCCTGCGGAACAGGAACAGCAGCAGCACCGCGGCGGCCTTGGCGGACTCCTCCACGACCGGTGCGATCACCGTGGCGCCCAGGGTGTCCGCGCCGCTCGGGTCGGCGGTCGCCGTCGCTATCCACCGGGTGGCGAAGCTGTTGGCGACGATGGCGATCAGCGCCGCCGCGCAGGCGCCCCAGGCGAAGCAGAACAGCAGGTTGCGCCAGGGGCGGGGATCGACCCGGTCCAGCCAGTGGAACGCGCCGACCAGCAGCGGGACGGGGAGCACCGCCAGGCCGAGGCCCACCAGGAAGCCGTCCGCTCCGGTCTGCCGGCGCACCAGGGCCAGGATGACCAGGCCGGAGAGCGCGAGCAGCGTGCCCAGGGCACCGTAGCGCACCCGGGCGCGGTGCCACCAGTGCGGGCGGGGCGGCCGTGCCGGGTGTGGCACGTGCGCCGGGTGGGGGGCGTACGGCGGGTACGGGGGACTGGTGGCCACTTCAGGACCCTAACCGTTGGCGTTCCGCTCCTCGCCGTTCCGTTCCCGGGCGTCCCGCTCCTCGCCGTTCCACTCCTCGGTGTCCCGTTCCTCGCCGGGCTCCACACGGCGGAAGAGCAGGTCGTTCACCACATGGCCCTTCTCCAGGCCCTGGCCCTCGAACCGGGTCCGGGGGCGGTGCTCCGGGCGGGGCGCGAAGCCGCCGCCGGGGGCCGTGTTCTCGAAGGCCGGGTGCGCGGTCAGCACCTCCAGCATCTGCTCCGCGTACGGCTCCCAGTCGGTGGCGCAGTGCACGAGGGCGCCGGGGACCAGCCGGGAGGCGGCCAGCGTCAGGAACTCCGGCTGGATCAGGCGCCGCTTGTGGTGCCGCTTCTTCGGCCACGGGTCGGGGAAGTAGACGCGCAGCCCCGCGAGGGAGCCGGGGGCGAGCATCTCGCGCAGCAGGATGATCGCGTCGCCGTTGGCCACGCGGACGTTGGTCAGACCGGCGAGGTCCGCCAGGCGCAGCAGGTTGCCCTGGCCGGGGGTGTGGACGTCCACGGCCAGGATGTTCGTGCCGGGGGCGTCGGCGGCCATCAGGGCCGTGGCCTCGCCCATGCCGAAGCCGATCTCCAGGACGACGGGGGCGGTGTTGCCGAACAGGTCGGCCAGGTCGATGACCCGCTGTCCGTCGATGTCCAGGCCCCACGCGGGCCAGAGCCGCTGCAACGCGTCCGCCTGACCGGTGGTGACCCGGCTGCGGCGGGGCTGGAAGCTCCGGATGCGCCGCTCGAAGTGCGACCCGGCGGGGTCGGCGCGGGGGCCGTCGGGGAACCGGGGCTCGCCCTTGGCACGGGGGGCGTGCGGCTGGGGGGACGCGGGGGTGTTGGGGGAATCAGACACAGTGCGTCGATTTTACGTGGGGTGCGGGTGGGGTGCGCGGGGGTGCCTGCGGCCTGCCGTTGCTGTGTGCGGGTGGGGTCTGTGCGGGGGGTGCCTGTGGCGGGTCGTTTCCGTGGGTGGGGGTGTGCCTGGGGTGGTCTGTTTCCGTGGGTGGGTTGGGGTGCCTGCGGCGCAGCTTTTGGTTGGTGGGGGTGTGTGTTGCGCCCTGTCCTGGTGGGGGGTTGGGGCCGGGGCGGGGGTGGTCGTCCTCGGAACGGCGCGGAATCGGGTGGCGATGAGGCGCAGCCCGTTGACGCGCCAACCTCTGCGGGCGGCCACCCCCGCCCCGTCCCCTTCCCGCCGTACGCGACTGCGGGTACCCGCCCACTCTCCTCCGCCGGATTCCGCCGTGCGCGACTGCGGGAACCTGCCCGTCCTCTTCTTCCGGCTCTCGCCGTGCGCGGGTGCGGGCGCCCGCCCGTCCTTCTCCGCCGACTTCCGCCCTGCGCGACTGCGGGCATTCGCCCACTCTTCTCTTCCGGCTCCCGCCGTGCGCGGGGGGCACGGCCACCGTTGTCCTTCGCTTCCCGCCGTGCGCGGGTGCGAGCCCGGCCCACCCTTCTCCGTCGGCTTCCGCCGTGTGCGGGTGCGGGCATGTCCACGGGTGCTTCGGCTGCGCCGTGGCTGGTGCCGGGCCCGTGGGGGTGGGGTGTTGCTCCGGTCGGTGCCGGCTTCGGGTGGGTCAGGTGGTGAGGGACTTCAGGGCCCGGGCGGCTGTCGCGCGGCCGATGGGGAGGGCCGCCGTCGCCGCCGGGGACGGCGCGTTCAGCACGTGCACCGTCCGGGGGCCCTCCCGGATCAGGAAGTCGTCCACCAGGGTTCCGTCCGCCAGTACCGCCTGCGCCCGCACCCCGGACGCCGCCCGCACCAGGTCCCCGTCCAGCACCCCGGGCAGCAGCCGGCGCACCGCCGTGGCGAACGCCGTCCTGGACAGCGACCGGCGCAGCTCCCCGGCGCCGTACCGCCAGTGCCGTCCGGCCATCCGCCAGGTGCCCGGCCAGGTCAGCGTCGACGCCAGCTCGCGGGGCCGTACGATCCCCCAGCCGTAGCCCTCGCGGGCCAGTGCCGGGACCGCGTTCGGTCCGATGTGCACGCCGCCGTCGATGCCCCGGGTCAGATGCACGCCGAGGAACGGGAACGCCGGATCGGGCACCGGGTAGACCAGCCCGCGGACCAGCTCCGGGCGCGCCAGCTCGTAGTACTCGCCCCGGAAGGGGATGATCCGCATGCCCGGCTCGTCGCCCGTCAGCCGGGCCACCTCGTCGCAGTGCAGCCCCGCGCAGTTGACCAGGACCCGCGCGCGCAGCACCGTGCCGCTGCGGGTGCGGACCGCGACCCCGAGCCCGGGGCGGCGGTCGACGCGGACCACCTCCTCCCCGGTGCGCAGCTCCGCGCCGGACGCGGCGGCGAGCTGCCGGGCCACCGCCCGGTAGTCGCAGACCCCCGTCGTCCCGACGTGTATGGCGGCCAGGCCCCGGACCCCCGGCTCGTACGCGGCGATCTGGGCGGGGCCCAGCTCCCGCACCGGGATCCCGTTCTCCCGGCCGCGCTGGACCAGGGCGTGCAGCCGGGGCAGCTCCGAGCGCTCGGTGGCGACGATCAGCTTGCCGGTGACCTCGTGGGCGATGCCGTACTCGGCGCAGAACTTCATCATCTCGGCGGCGCCCCGGACCGCGTACCGGGCCTTGAGGGAGCCGGGGCGGTAGTAGACGCCGCTGTGGACCACGCCGCTGTTGCGGCCCGTCTGGTGGCGGGCCGGGCCCGGCTCCTTCTCCAGCACGGTGACCCCGGTGCCCGGCGCGGCGCGGCTGATCGCGTACGCCGTGGACAGCCCGACGATGCCGCCGCCGACCACCAGCACGTCGCAGTCGTATGCGCTCCCGGTCCGCACCCGCTCCACCTCCCGGCTCCGATAGTGCACTGCGCCGCCGACAGTGCCCTCAAACCCGGGAGGCGGTACCCGTCTCAGGCCGGGGTCACCAGCAGCGGCCTGGCCCGCTCGCGCAGCTCGGCCACGCGCGGCTCGTCGCCGTACGGCTCCAGGCGGTGCAGGAGGTCCCTGACGTACTCCGTGGTGCGCGCGGAGGAGATCCGTCCGGCCACCTCGACGGCCCGGACGCCCTGCTCGCAGGCCGCGTCCAGATTGCCGGACTCCAGCTCGGCCACCGCCGAGACGACCAGCCGCAGGCCGTGCGAGCGGATGAACTCCTCCGTCGGCTTCGACAGGGCGTGCTCGGTGAAGCGGCGCACCTGGCGCGGGGCCTTCAGGTCCCGGTAGCACTCGGCCGCGTCGGCGGCGAAGCGGTCGTAGGAGTAGAAGCCCAGCCAGGTCGGGTCGCTGTCGCCGGGGCGGGAGCGCTCCAGCCAGCTCTCGGCGGCCTTCAGCGCCGTGCCGGCCGCCGCCGCGTCGCCCGCGCGGGCGTGGGCGCGCGCCTCGACCAGGCGGAAGAAGCTCATGGTGCGCGCCGTGGCCAGGCCCCGGTTGCGCTCCAGCGCGGCCTGCGCCAGGTCCACGCCCTCGTCGCCGAAGCCGCGGTACGTGGCCTGGAGGGACATGGAGGCCAGGACGTAGCCGCCCAGCGGTACGTCGGCCGCCGCGCGGGCCAGGCGGAGGGCCTGGATGTAGTAGCGCTGGGCCGCCTCCTGCTGGCCGGTGTCGAAGGCCATCCAGCCCGCCAGGCGGGTCAGCTCGGCGGAGGCGCCGAACAGGGCGCGGCCGACCTCGTCGGAGTAGGAGCCGAGGAGGAGCGGGGCCGCCTCGACCCGTAAGCACTCGGGGACCATCGAGGAACGCCAGTCCCCGCCGCCGTACTTGGAGTCCCAGCGGCGGGCGTCCGAGGCGGCCTCCCGGAGTTTCTGCACATCGCTGTGGCCGACTTTGAGCGGTGCGCCGGAGCCCTCGGCCGGGCTCGCGTCACGCGCGACCGAACTGTCGGCCGGGGTTATCAGCCAGCGCGACGCGGGCGTCGCGTACGCGCTGACCGCGAAGGAGCCGGCGAGCGACTGCCAGATGCCGCCGGAGCCCGCCCGGCGGCCCGCCAGGTCGAGCCGGTACAGCTCGGTGGCGGACCTGACCGCCTGCGCGACGTCCCGGGGGAAGGCCAGGCCGACCTCCGGAGCGGGGTCCGCGTCCGCCAGGCCGATCTCGTGGAGCGGCACCGGGCGGCCGAGCTTCTGACCGATGGCGGCGGCGATCAGGTGGGGGGCGGCGCCCTGCGGCACCATGCCCTTCGACACCCAGCGCGCCACCGAGGTCTTGTCGTAGCGAAGCGTCAACCCGCGTTGTGCGCCTAGGTCGTTGACGCGGCGGGCGAGGCCCGCGTTGCTGATTCCCGCGAGGGCGAGAACGGCGCCGAGCTTTTCGTTCGGCCCGCGTTGCTCCCTGGACATGCGCCACCCCTCGACACAGACGGCTGCCGCCCTGGCATAACCACGCGGCATTCGTAAACCCAGCGTAGTTCGCCGCATCCCATGCGTTAAGAGGCATTGTTCCGGATGGCGGGATTGTGGTCCGTACTGAGGTGCGGAGCGGGCACGGTGCGTCGCGGCGCGCTCCCGGTGTGTGGCCGTGCGCCCGCGTGTGCGCTCTTTCTGGGGCCGAGCCGGCGGCGATTCCATGAGCGGTGCGTGGGTCGGCCCGCTGTACTGGGTCCAGTGGGCTGGGGGACGCCGCCGCCTACATCCCCGCGGGCGGCGGACCGGTCCGGGGGGCATGCCTCGCCTCCCGGACCGCGCGGACCCGGGCGGTGCGCAGAGCCTCCACGGAGCGTGTCCGTCACGAGGGGCGCCGGTTCAGATTGGCTGAAAATCGACCCTCACGCACCGGGGTTGAGGCGCCTCCACCGGGGATTCGGGGGCGTGCATGAGGAGCGGAAGGGCGTGTTTCGGGGGCGTGCGCGGGTCCGGCCGGAGCGGCCGGAGTCGGCTCGGAACCGGCGCCCGACGCGTGTGCGACGGACGAGGCGCGGGAGCGGGGCGCGGCCCGGTTGACGGGTGCGTCCGATGGGACACGAGGTGTTTTCCCGGGAGTTGGGGAGGTACGGGGACGAGAGACCGCTGACGGCTCGGCAGACGACGCGCCGACGGGTCCGGACGGCTCCACGGGGCGCATTCGTGGGGCACACGCGGCTCCGCCGACGCTCCGTGGCGCGCCCTTCATGGCAGCATGGGGAACCAGTTCCTGCGGTGCGCTGGTTGTCCCCAGCCTGTGGAGGCGTCGATGCGGTGGTTGGTGGGATGGAGCAGTGCCGCCGCGGCCGTCCCCGGAGCCGCTGGGAGCGACTCCGCCGGAGCCACCGGACACGACGGCGAGACCGTGCGGCCGGTCGGCTCCCAGCTCCTCTGGGGCGACCCCGACCCCCTCTGGGCCGTCGGCGACTGGCGCCCCGACGAGATCCGCGTCGTCGCCGCCGACGACCGCACCCGTATCGCCGTGCTCGGCATCTGCGGTGCCAGCGACGAGCAGTTGCGGCTCAGCCTCTTCGCCGCGCGCGGCGGCGCCCTGCGCCATCTCACCGCCTGGTCCGGCAGCTACACCGCCGTCGTCCAGGTCGGCCGCCGGATCACCGTCTGCGGCGACCTCGCCGGGGCCCGCCCCGTCTTCCACACCCCCTGGGCCGGCGGCACCGCCTACGCCACCGCCGCGCTGCCCCTCGCCGACCTCGTCGAGGCCAACCTCGACTTCGGGCACCTCGCCGCGCTGCTTGCCGCGCCCGACGTGCCCGCCGCCCTCGACGACTCCACCCCCTACGACGGCGTGCGGCGCATCCCGCCGGGACACGCGCTGGTCCTGCGCGCCGGGGCGCGGGAGATCACCGGATACGAACCGGTGGCCTCGCTCGCCGTCGCCGCGCCCCCCGCCGACCCCGACCACGCCGTCGACGGTGTGCGGGACGCCCTGGTCGAGGCCGTGCGCACCCGCCTCGCCGCGCCCCGGCACGTCCCCGGGGACGGCATCGACCCCGGCCCCGTCCCCGGCATGGGCCCCGCCGAACGGCGGGCCGCGCGCGGCATGCCGGTGCCCGGCATCGGCGCCGACCTCTCCGGCGGCCCGGCCTCCGCGACCCTGGCCCTGCTGGCGGCCGGGCTGCCGGGAGCGCCGGGCACCGTGCTCGGGCACGGCACCGGAGCGGGGGAGCGGCTGCTCGCCGTGACCTTCAACGACCTCGCCACCGGTGGGCAGGACACCGAACTGGAACGGGCCGGGGCGCTCGCCGCCGACCCCCGGCTGCACCACGTGGTCGTCGCCGGCGGCCGGCACGAACTGCCCTACGCCACCCTGGACGGACCGCTCACCGACGAGCCGGGGCCCTGCCTGGTCGCCGCCGCGCGCCACCGGGCGCGGCTCGCCGCGGGCAGCGCCGACCACTTCACCGGGTACGGGGCGCGGCAGGTCCTGGACGCCCATCCGGCGCGCCTCGCCGACCTGCTGATGGACCGCAAGCGGCGCCATCTCGTGCGGCCCGTCGCCGCCCTCGCCAAGGCGGACGGCTCCGTCCTCGTCCCCGCACGCGTCTACGCCGCCGCCCGGCGGCTCTCCCGCACCCCGTACCGGGCCGGGCTCGAAGGGCTCGCCGAACGGCTGCTGCGGCGGCGCTTCGACGCGCCGGGCGACGGCGGGGCGACGGACGCCTCCCTCGCGGCGCTCACCTGGGGCGGGCCCGGGCCGGCGGCGCGGTGGCTGACCGGGGAGGCGCTGGCTGAAGTATCGGTTCGCCTCCAGGCGTCGGCGCAGCGGTCCGCGGTCGGGCCGGCGCAGCGGCCCGGGGACTTCCGGGCGCGGGCGGCGCTGGCGCGGCGGGCGGCGGAGGTGCGGGTGCTGGAACAGGCCGCGGAGATCCGCTTCCAGCGGCTGCACACGCCGTTCCTCGACAACCAGGTCGTCCGGGCCTGCCGGGCGCTGCCCGAGGCGCTGCGGGTGCGGCCGGGGGCGCGGTCGGCGGTGCTGCGGTCGGTGCTGGAGGGGGCGGGGGTGAGCGAACTGCCCGGTGGCTGGGGGGTGCCGTCCGCCGTGCCGGCGGTCTCCGCGGCGCACACGGGGCTGCGGATGGCGGCGGACTCCCTGCTGGGGCTGTTCGACACACCGCTGCTCGCGGAGGCGGGGCTGGTGGAGGCGCGGGTGGTGCGGAAGGCGGTGCGCGGGGCGGCTGCGGGGGAGGCGCTGGCGCTGGACGGGCTGGCCGACCTCATCTCGCTCGAACTGTGGCTGCGGCGGCTGCTGTCCCGGCGGGGGACCTGCTGGACGGGGACTCCCGGTCGGCAGCGGGCGGTTCCCGCGGGGGTGGTTCCGCAGCGGGGGGCGTTGGGGGGTGCGGGGGCGGTGGTTCGGCGGGGGTAGGGGACGGCCGCCGGGGTGGTCCGTGGGCCTTGCCGGGGCTCGTTGGGTGCGGGTGGGGTGTGTGCGGGGGTGTCTGCGGCCTGCCGTTGCTGTGTGCGGGTGGGGTCTGAGCGGGGGGTGCCTGCGGTGGATCGTTTCCGTGGGTGGGGGATGCCTGGGGCGGGTTGTTGCCGGGTGCGGGTGGGTTGTGGGGGTGCCTGCGGCGCAGCTTTCGGTTGGTGGGGGTGTGTGTTGCGCCTTGTCCTGGTGGGGGGTTGGGGCCGGGGCGGGGGTGGTCGTCCTCGGAACGGCGCGGAATGGGGTGGGTGTGGGGCGCAGTTTGTTGACGCGCCAACCTCTGCGGGCGACCACCCCCGCCCCGTCCCCTTCCCGCCGTACGCGGGTGCGGGGCCACGCCCACTCTCCACCGCCGGGTTCCGCCGTGTGCGGCTGCGGGTGCCCGCCCGCCCTTCTCTTCCGGCTTTCGCCGTGTGCGGCTGCGGGTATCCGCCCACTCTCCTGTGCCGGGTTCCGCCGTGTGCGGCTGCGGGTGCCCGCCCGACCTTCTCGGCCGGGTTCCGCCGGGTGCAGATCCCCGTCCACTCTTCTCCGTCGGGTTCCGCCGTGTGCGGGTGCGGGGCACGCCGTTGGTCACGCTCGGTTTCTCGGCCGGGGCGGGCCTCATGTCCTCGGCCGCTCCTGGCTTCGCGCCTCGCTCGGGTGCGGGGGCGCGCTCGCTGTCGGCTTCGGCTTCCGCCGGGCGCGGGTGTGGGGGCCGAACCCCCTTGTCTGCCGGTTTCCGTCGTGGGCGGGTGCCGGGTCATGCCCGCGGTCGCTTTTTGATCTTCGCCGTGCGCGAGGGCCGGGCCCGCGGCCGCGTTGTCGCTTCTCCGCCTTCGCCGTGGGCGGGTCGGCCGGTCGGCTCCGGGTGGGTGCCCCCGCCCCGCGGGCTGCGGGGCAGGAGGCTGCTCGGTTGCGCGGGGGTGTTCGGGGGCTACTCGCAGGTGAAGCGGGATTCGGCCCAGTCGGCCAGGACCACCTCGTCCAGCGGGCTGTTCGGTTCCACCGTCAGGGTCAGGGTCTTGTGGCCGGTGATGTCCACGTGGACCGGTACGGCCGGGGTGCCGCCCCTGACCGGGCCGGAGGTCCAGAGGGGGGTGCCGTCGGCCAGGACCGTGAAGCGGAGTTCGCCCAGGCCCATCGACAGGTCGTCCACGCCGACCAGCGCGTCGTAGGCCGTGCAGGCGCGGTTCAGGTCGATCGTGGCCGAGGAGCGGCCCCGCACCGTGACGCCGTGCGCGTGCTCCTCGCCCGCGATCGAGAGCGAGGTGCGCTGCCACACCCAACTGCTCTGCGCCAGCCGCATCTCCGGGCCCGTGCCGTCGCCGCCGACGTCGTACGCCAGTTCGCTCCACCGGTAGACCGCGGGGGGCGCGGGCGGGGCGGGGGTCGGGCTCGTGCTCGGGGGCGGAGGCGTGGGTGTGGGCGTGGTCGGGGTGGGCGGGGGTGGCCTTCTGGTGGCCGTGGGCTTCGGGGGTGGTGGTGCGGGCCTGGCGGTGGGGTGGACTGGTGGGGGCGGGGTGGGCCTCGTGGGCGTCGGGGGCGGGGGTGCTGCGGGGGGTTGGGCCGGGGGCCGGGGGGGTGAGGGCGCGGGCGGGGCCGGGGTGTCGGGGGCGGGGTGGACCACCGGGGCCGACGCGGGCGGCCGGGCCTTCGCGGGGGGCGGGGCCGGGCCGTCGTTGCCCGCCAGGGCGAGGGCCAGGGCCGCCGCCGCGGCGACCGCGACCACGCCGCTCGCGATACCGGCCTTCACCGGCGCGCCCAGCCCCTCCGAGGCCGCCGCGCCGCCCGAGCCGCCCGAGGAACCGCCGGCCGCCGCTGCCGCGCCCGCGGCGCCGACCGCGCTCGCGGCCGTGCCGCCCCCGGCGATGAGCCCGGCCGCCTTGGCGTACCCGGCGGCGCCGAACCAGCCGATGACCGCGACCGGCACCACGGCGGGAATGCCGTTGGCCACCTCGGCGATCTGGCTCGCGGCCAGGCGGCAGCGGGCGCACTCCTCCAGGTGCTTGCGCAGCCCCCGCTCGGCACGGGTGCGCAGCCGGCCGCGGGCAAAGGTGCCGAGCTGGTCGGCCCAGCGGGCGCAGCCCGCCTCGGCGGCCAGCGCGTCGCTGACGTGGGCCTGGAGATAGGCCTGCTTCAGCCCCTCCCGGGCCCGGCTGGCCAGCACCCGGGTGCCGTTGGCGTCCAGGCCGAAGAGCGTCGCCACCTCGCTCGGCGACTCGTCCTCGACCTCGGTGTGCCACAGCACGGCCTGCCACCGCTCCGGCAGCGACCGGAAGGCGCGCATGGCCATCGACTGCTCGGCCTCGTGCATCGCCCGGACGTCGGCGCCCAGCTCCAGGGTCTCGTCCTCGGACACCGCGGACGAGCGCGCCGACTGCGTCGCGAACACCGCGAAGTCGTCGACCAGGTGCTCGCGCCCGGCCGACCGCGTCCACCCCGCGGCGACCCGCCGCACACTGGTGAGCAGATAGGCGCGCACCGCGTACTCGGGGCCGGAGCCGCCGCGCACCGCCTGCAGCACGCGGGCGAAGACCTCGGCGGTCAGATCGTCCGCGGTGTGGGCGTCACGGCAGCAGGTGCGGGCGTACCGGCGCACCGCGTCGGCGTGGCGCCGGAACAGCTCCTCGTAGGCCGAGTCGTCGCCCGCGCGCATCCGGCCGATCAGCTCGGCGTCGGACGGCGGCAGGTCGCGCGGGGGCGGCAGGACCCCCTCGTCCCCGTCCGGCCCGCGCTGCGCCGGGACGCCGCCCGACGCGAAGTCCCCGGGCCGCACGGCCTCCGGCGGCGGACCGTCCCGGGGGACGTCCGCCCGGCCGCCCTGCTCCGGCACCTGCGGCGGACCCC
Source organism: Streptomyces sp. NPDC107521 (assembly GCF_055598485.1). NCBI lineage: Bacteria > Bacillati > Actinomycetota > Actinomycetes > Kitasatosporales > Streptomycetaceae > Streptomyces > Streptomyces sp. NPDC107521. The sequence continues at coordinate 7,090 of NZ_JBVKAT010000030.1, read as the reverse complement.
CGGTCTCGGGGCCGCCCTCGGCCGGGGAACCGTTCCGCCCGTCAATGCTCATCTCGGAAAGCCCCCGACACCTTCCCGGCCAGTACTGAACACCGGGTCAGCGTGCCACACGCGCCGTGGCCGGGGCCTTCCGGAACCCGACCATCACCCGTCCGTGGGCACTTGGCGATACGGAGCGCCCACGCTCAGGCGTTCGGGGTAGGAGCTCCGCACCGCCGCGGCGCTCACGCGGGGCGGGACCGCAGCCCCTCCAGCAGGATGTCCAGCAGCCGGGCCGAGGCCGCCGCCTGCTGCGCCGGATCGGGCAGCGAGGGCGCCGCCGTGGCGATCACCAGCAGCACGTCCGCCACCGACACGTCGGTCCGCAGCTCGCCCGCGGCCCGGGCCCGCTCCACCAGCCGGCCCACGACCTCCAGCAGCGCCGCCGCCCCGTGGTCGTCCACGGCGGGCACCGGGGCGGCCACGGCCACCGGCTCCTCGGGCACCAGGCGCAGATCGCCGGGGGCGGGCTGGTGGCGCTGCTGCGGCACCCGCAGCTCACCGGCGGCGCCGGCCCCCGGGCCGTCCTGCTCCTCCGCGACGCCGACCCGCAGCACCTGCGGCGGCAGCAGCCGCCCGGCCCCGGACGCCACCGAGGTCCGCAGGAACCGGGACAGCGCCGACCACGGCTCGTCCTCCTGCCCCAGCGCGGCCCGCGCCTGCTCGGTCAGCCGGGCCGTCTCCTCCTCGGCTATGCGCCGGACCAGGACGTCCTTGCTCGGGAAGCGCCGGTACACCGTGCCGACCCCGACCCGGGCGCGCCGCGCCACGTCCTCCATCGGCGCGCCGTACCCCAGCTCGCCGAAGACCTCGCGGGCCGCGCGCAGCACGTGCTCCAGATTGCGCTGGGCGTCCACCCGCAGCGGCGCCGTCCGCGGACCGTCCGTCCGCGCGCCGACCGCCGTGCCCACCGCCGCCCCGCCCGCGACCGCGGACGCGGCGGACGACCAATGAGAGTCCTGAACATGCATAGACAATCCCCCGGTAATGACGTCTCCCCCCGGAGACTCTCCCCGCCATCGAAAGACGGAGTGTCCGGAACAGGCCCGCCTCGGGTGGTCCAGTCGCATGGACCCGATGAGGCCATCCCCCCACACTCCGTAGCAATGAACATAGTTGAGTGGGCGTCAATTCAGAAGGGGCACGTTCCGCGCGGTGTGGCAGGCGCCCGGAGCGCGCGGCGTATGCGCCCCGGAAATGCCGCCGTCATCCCCGGTTCCGACCCCCGCTGACCTGGGCGGCCGTGGCCCGGCCCGGCGAGGGGGCCCGCGCGGCGTCCGGGTGGTCCCCGGTCACACAAATTGACGGGCCTGTGGACAAACGCGTGCGCCGGGTGCGTCATGGGATGGTGAAGGAACGTGCGCGCATTCTCGTTGTCGGCGGCGGCTACGTCGGGATGTACACGGCCCTGCGGCTGCAGCGGAACCTCAGGGGCGAACTGCGGAGGGGAGAGGCCGAGATCACCGTGGTCACCCCCGACCCCTACATGACGTACCGGCCGTTCCTGCCCGAGGCGGCGGCCGGATCGATCTCCCCGCGCCACGTGGTCGTGCCGCTGCGCCGCGTCCTCGACCGGTGCCGCGTCGTCGTGGGCCAGGTCCGGTCCATCGACCACACCACCCGCACCGCCACCCTCACCACCCTCGCCACCGAGGACGAGGGGATCGGCGCCCGCCGCACGACCTACGACGAACTGGTCCTCGCCCCCGGCTCCGTGGCCCGCACCCTGCCCGTCCCCGGGCTCGCGGAGCACGGCATCGGCTTCCGCACCGTCGAGGAGGCCATCGGCCTGCGCAACCACGTCATCGAGCAACTGGACATCGCCTCCTCCACCCGCGACCCCGCGCTCCGCGCCGCGGCCCTGACCTTCGTCTTCGTCGGCGGCGGCTACGCGGGCGTGGAGGCGCTCGGCGAGCTGGAGGACATGGCCCGCCACGCGGCCCGGCACTACCACAACGTCTCCCGCGAGGACATGAGGTGGATCCTCGTCGAGGCCACCGGCCGCCTCCTGCCCGAGGTCGGCGAGGACCTCGGCCGCTACACCGTCACCGCGCTGCGCCGCCGCAACGTCGACGTGCGGCTGCGGACCCGCCTGGAGTCCTGCGCGGACCGGATCGCGGTCCTCAGCGACGGCTCCCGCCTCCCCACCCGCACCGTCGTGTGGACCGCCGGCGTACGCCCCCACCCCGTGCTGACCTCCACCGACCTGCCCCTCGACGAGCGCGGCCGGCTGAGATGCACCCCCTGCCTCGACCTGGACGGCGCGCCCCACGCCTGGGCCGCGGGCGACGCCGCCGCCGTCCCCGACGTCACCGCCGGCGAGCCCGGCCGGACCTGCGCCCCCAACGCCCAGCACGCCGTGCGCCAGGCGGCGGTCCTCGGCGACAACCTCACCCGCGCCCTGCGCGGCGAACCGCTGCGCGCCTACGCCCACCGGAACGCCGGCTCCTTCGCCTCCCTCGGCTTCCACAAGGGCGTCGCCCAGGTGTACGGGCGCCGGGTGACGGGCCTGCCCGCCTGGCTGCTGCACCGCGCCCACCACCTCGGCCGCGTTCCCACCGCCAACCGCAAGGCGCGCGTCCTGGCCGAGTGGATCCTCGCCGGACTCTTCCAGCGGGAGATCGTTTCCCTCGGGTCGCTCGAACACCCGCGTGCCGAGTTCGAACTCGCTGCCGGTGGCAAGCCTTCCCCGGAACCACCGGGCGACCCGAAGGGGTCGTCCTGACCCACGGCGGGAACTCCGCCGGACCGCCCGGCGTCCGACGGATGTCGGCCGGGCCCGCACCCTGCCAGACTGGTCCACCACCGCGGGCGCCCCACCGCTCGACCCGCGCGGCCCCGGGACCGGCCGGTACCGGCCCCGGCCCGCCGACGACTACACGAGGCAAGGATTCGTGAACTTCACGCGCTGGAGCGCCCGGCTCCCCGGAACGCAGCGCCGCGCCGCAGCGCGGACCGACACACGGGACCCCGCCCTCTCGCGGGGCCGACGGGCGGACGGCTCCGTCCCCGCCGCCCGCGCCGGCCGGTCCGGTGACGACACCCAGCCCGTGCCGGCCGTCGACGACCTCCCGGTGCGCGACGTCCTCGACCGCGTCCCGGCCCTCGTCGCCCTCCTGCACGGACCCGACCACCGCGTCGCCTACGTCAACGACGCCTACACCGCGGCCTTCGGCGCCCGCCCGCCCGGGGCGCGCGCCCGCGACGCCCTGCCCGAACTCGACGAACTCGGCCTCTTCCCGCTGCTCGACCAGGTCCAGCGCAGCGGCAGACCCCGCACGCTCAAGTCCCGCAGGGCCGCCGGCGGCCGCTCCTACACCTTCACCTGCACCCCGGTCACCGAGACCGGGCGGGGCGACGGCCGCGGCGTGCTCGTCTTCGCCATCGATGTCACCGACCACGCCGAGGCCGCCGAGCGGCTGCGCGCCAGCGAACGCCGCCAGAGCGAGACCGCCGTCACCCTCCAGCGCTCCCTGCTCCCGCAGGAACTGGAGGCCCCCGACGACCTGCGCGTCGCCGCCACCTACCACCCCGGCGGCACCGAGGCCGCCGTCGGCGGCGACTGGTACGACGTGATCACCCTCGGCGGCGGCCGCACCGCCCTCGTCATCGGCGACGTCATGGGCCGCGGCGTCCGGGCCGCCGCCGTCATGGGCCAGCTCAGGACCGCCGTCCGCGCCTACGCCCGCATCGACCTGCCCCCGCACGAGGTGCTCCGGCTCCTCGACGGCCTCGCCGCCGAGATCGACGCCAACCAGATCGCCACCTGTGTCTACGCCATCCACGACCCCAACGAGGGCCGCCTGGAGTACGCCTCCGCCGGACACCTGCCCATCCTCGTCCGCGACGAGCACGGCACGGTCCACCGCGCCGACGAACCGACCGGCCCGCCGCTCGGCACCGGCGACTGGGTCCACTCCTCCGGCTCCGTCCCCCTCGCCCCCGGCTCCACCGCCGTCCTCTACACGGACGGCCTCGTCGAACGCCGCGACCAGGACCTCGACGAGGGCATCGCCGCGCTGGAGCACGCCCTGGCCGGCGCGACCGGCAGTCCCCAGGTGGTCTGCGACCGCCTGATCCGCTCCGCGGGCGTCACCCCGGACCACGACGACGACGTGGCCGTCCTCGTCCTCCAGCACCCCGCCCGCCGGGGCGCCGAGGCCGAACTGTTCCGCAACGCCGCCCTCGACCTGCTCGGCGGCGTCGAGGCGGCGCCCCGCGCGCGGGCCTTCGCCTCCGGCGTCCTCACGAGCTGGCGCTTCCCCGCCGACCTGCACGACCTGGGCGTGCTGGCCGCCAGCGAGCTGGTCGCCAACTCCCTCCAGCACGGCACGCCCCCGATGCGCCTGCGGCTGCGCCGCACCGACCGCCGCCTGATCATCGAGGTCACCGACGGGGACGACCACCTGCCGAGACGGCGCCGCGCCGAGCCGGGGGACGAGTCCGGACGGGGCATCGCCATCGTCGCGAGCATCGCCACCCACTGGGGCGCCCGCCACACACCCGGCGGCGGCAAGGCCGTCTGGTGCGAGTTCCTCCTGCCCGGACCGCCGGCGAACGCCGGAGCGGTGGCCCGCCGGTGACCCGGGGGTCCACCGCCGCACCACCGCTCTGCGCTCCACCCCGTCCCGGCCGCGCCGCCGCGCCGCCGGGACGGGCCACCGCGCCGCTCAGGCCTCCGCCGCCGCCACGGCGCCGACCGGGGGCCCGCCCTGCCGGACCACCCGGGCCCGCGCCAGGGACGGCTGGTTCTGCACGTCCGTGAGCTGCCGGCCCAGCCGCACCGCCAGCACCGTGATGCCCAGCGAGAACAGCAGGAACATCACGATGTAGGGCCCGTGCAGCGAGGCCCCCAGCGGACCGCCCACGGCCGGCCCGATCGCCAGCGCGAGCTGCTTGACCAGGGCGAACGCCGAGTTGTACTGCCCGGCCATGCCGGTCGGCGCCAGGTCCGCCACCAGCGGGGCCACCGTCGGCGACAGCAGCGCCTCACCCAGCCCGAACAGCGCGTACGTGGAGACGAACGCCGCCGTCGCCATCGCCTGGCTGCCGTGCCCGAGCCCGGCGTAACCGGCCACCGCCCACGCCACGGCCCAGATGAGGCCCACGGAGGCGATCACCCGGGAGCGCTTGCGCCGCTCCACGAACCTCAGCACCGCGAACTGCGCGATCACGATCACCAGCGTGTTCGCGGCCAGCGCCGTGCCCAGCGCGGACGTGGAGATCCCGGCCGCCTCGACGCCGTAGGCGCTCAGCCCCGACTCGAACTGGCCGTAGCAGGCGAAGAACAGCACGAAGCCCAGCACGCAGAGCTGCACCATGGCGCGGTTGCCGAGCAGCTCCCGCCAGCCGCCGCCCGACGTCCGCCCGGGCACCCCGGCCACCCGCGGCGCCCGCGGCATCCGCACCGTCGCCATCACGGCGACCAGCACCAGGAACATCGCCGCCTCGATGGCGAACAGCAGGGTGAACGACGCGGGGCGGGAGGCGTCGACCAGATGGCCGCCGATGAGCCCGCCGACCCCGAGCCCGAGGTTCTGCAGGAAGAACTGCGTGGCGAAGGCCCGCGACCGCGTCTGCGCCGAGGAGCAGTCCACGATCATCGTCGCGAGCGCCGGCTGCATGACGGCCTGGCCGGCGCCGAGCGCCGCCGCGGACAGCAGCACCGTGGCCGCCCCCGCGGCGAGCCCGAGGCTCAGCGCGCCCAGCGCGGCGGTGACGAGGGCGACCAGCAGCACCGGCAGCGGGCCGCGCCGGACGATCGCCCGTCCGGCGAACGGCAGCACGACCAGCGCGGCCACGGCGAAGACGGCGAGTACGAGACCCGCCGTCATGGACCCCAGCCCCCGTACCTGCGCCACGTAGACGTACAGATACGGGACCGTGAAGCCCAGCCCGAACGCGCTGAGTGCGTTGCCCACATGAATCCGGCGCATCGCAGCGCCCATCGCCCTGGTCACGTTCACCCTCTCCGGGATCGCAAGCCTCCAGCCGTTAGGGCTGAAGACTTAGAAGATAAAGTTCGAAGGTAAACAGTACACAGCGAAGGACTTCAAGGCAAAGAGGCCGCGTGCCATACTGCGCTCATGGGCGACACCTCCGGCGCCGGCGAGCCGACACTCGAAGAGCAGATCGCCGCCTACCAACGCGAGTTCCAGGACCTCGACCCCCAGGTCGAGAAGATCGTCTCGGCGCTCTCGCGTCTCAACCGCCGCATGAACGTGGCGTACGGCCGACAGACCGCCGAACTGGGCATCGGCAACACGGACTGGGAGGTCCTCAAGGCGCTGGTGCTGTCAGGGGCCCCCTACCGGCTGGGCCCCGGTGAGCTGGCCCGGCGGCTCGGCCTCACCCCGGCCGCGATGACCCACCGCATCGACCGCATGGTCGCCGAGGGCCTGGTCACCCGGGACCGGGACGAGACCAACCGGGTCCGGGTCATCGTCGAGCTCACGGCGGAGGGGCGCGAGAAGTGGCTGGAGGCGATGCGCCTGGCCACCGTCTTCGAAGGGGACCTCCTCCAGGACCTCTCCGCCGAGGAGCGGACGACCCTGGGCGAGGTCCTCACCCGTCTGCTGCGCCGGGTGGAGGACGCCCAGCCGGACGCCGGCGGGCGCCTGAGCGACCTCGATTAAAGATCTTGACAGCGTCGCTTGACAGCCCCCCCGGCCGATCCGTAATGTTCTCCGGGTTGCCACACAGCCGTAACGGTTTTGCGGCAGCACCTCCCGCCGCGGTAGCGGCACCCCACACCACCAGCAGGATCTCCCTTCGGGAACGTATTTTCGGCATGCCCGAATTCGTATTCCCGGCGGGGCCCGACGGCCCGGTCGACACCGATTGGGAATCGCCGGGGGAATCCGCTAGTGTCTGGGACGCCGCAACGGCCCAACGGCCGCACCGGCAGCCCCCTCTGACGGGGAATCGGGACCCGAAAGGTTCTGATAGAGTCGGAGCCGCCGGAAAGGGAAACGCGGAAGCGGGAACCTGGAAAGCACCGAGGAAATCGGATCGGAAAGATCTGATAGAGTCGGAAACGCAAGACCGAAGG
>NZ_JBVKAT010000029.1:0-84151 GCF_055598485.1 Streptomyces sp. NPDC107521 | reverse complement strand
TGGAACAACTCCCACAACTCGTCCGGCACCAGCCGCTCAACGATCCCCACCATGACTCACAGGCTACCGAGTCACCCAAATGAGATGTGCTCTAACTGTCCGGCCGTGTTCGCCGTCGGCCACGTCCGGCGCTGGCGGCAGGACCAGCTCGGCCGGACCTCGCGCACCGGCCGGCTGCTGGAGCACCGCCGGCTGCGCCGGGGCAGCCCGCTGTTCCGCCTCGGTGCCCTCATGGTGATCGGCGGCCGTGCGGTCGGGCTCACCGTGCCCGCCTCCTGGACGGCGGCGGCCGGGATCACCGAGCACGCCCACCACACCACCGCGGAGTCGGTGGGCACGGCGGGCGCCGCCATGGTCGCCGGGCTGGGCATGCCGTGCGCGCGGCGGTTGCTGAGCCGCCCCATCCGGCGGGTGAGCGACCGGAGCGACAAGGTCCTCTTCCCGCTGCTCGCGGCCACGGTGCTGCTCGGCATCACCGCGATCCCCGCGCAGATCCTCGGCGGCGGCTACGACTACCGGGGGACGTGTCTGTGTGGTTCCGGAACCTGTTCGTGCTCCGGCCGCGGCCGGAGGCGGTCGCCGGGGCGCCGCTCCTGTTCCGGCCGCACGCCCTCACCGCCCGCCTGCTCTTCGCGGCCTGGCCGTTCACCCGGCTGGTGCGTGTGTGGAGCGCCCCGGTGGGCCATCCGGTCCGCCCGTACCCGGCCATGCGGCGCCGCTCGCACACCCGGTCGCCGTCCGGGTGCGGCAGGCGCCCCGCGGAGCACCGGGGCGCAGGGCGCGCCCTCGGACGGCCCGCCCCGGCCCCGTACGGGCGGGACCGGGACCACGGGGAGGGCCCCCGGCGGCCGCGCGGTGCGGTCGCCGGGGGCCCTCCCGTACGGCCACGTCCCGTCCGCGGTCGTACGGTGCTCAGTCCTCGGTGTGGGCGAGCCAGAGGTCGGGGCCGAAGACCTCGTAGCGGACCCGGCGGGCGGGCACCCCGGCCCGCAGCACCTGGGCGCGGACGTTGCGCATGAAGGGCAGTGAGCCGCACAGGTACACGTCGGCGTCGGCGGGCAGTTCGAGCGCGCCGACGTCCATCAGGCCGGTGCGGGCGCCCGGTTCGGCGGCGGCGTCGCGCTCGTACCAGAACTGGGCCCTGGCGTCGACGAGTTCGTCCACGAGGCGGAGGGTCTCGGTGCGCAGGGCGTGGTCGGCGGGGCTGGTGTCGGCGTGCAGCACCCAGACCTCGCGGCCGGAGCCGGCGGCGGCGAGCTGTTCGAGCATGCCGGTCATCGGCGTGCAGCCGATCCCGGCGGAGACCAGCACCAGGGGCGCCTCGGAGTCGTCGAGGACGACGTCGCCGAAGGGGGCGGACAGGGTCAGCTCGTCCCCGGCGCACACGGTGCGGTGCAGCAGGTTGGAGACCTCGCCCTCGGGCGCCTCGCCGTCACCGGGGACCCGCTTGACGGTGATGCGGCGCAGCTCGCCCCCGGGGGAGCCGGACAGGCTGTACTGGCGCAGCTGGTGCACGCCGTCGGGCATGCGCACCCGGACGGTGACGTACTGCCCGGCCCGGGCGGGCGGCACGGCGCCGCCGTCGGCCGGGCGGAGCAGGAAGGACACCGCGTCCGGCGTCTCCTCGCGGCGCTCGGTCACGGTCCACTGCCGCCAGGGGTGGTGCGGGTCGACGTCGGCCTCGGTGTAGAGGCGGGCCTCGCGGGCGATGAGGGCCCCGGCCATCAGCCAGTAGACCTCGTCCCAGGCGGCGGCGACCTCGGGGGTGACCGCGTCCCCGAGCACGTCCGCGATGGCGCCGAAGAGGTACTTGTGGACGATCGTGTACTGGTCCTCGGTGACGCCGAGCGCGGCGTGCTTGTGGGCGATGCGGGACAGCAGGGCGTCCGGGCGGGCCCCGGGATCGGCGAGCAGGGCCTGCGCGAAGGCCGCGATGGAGCCCGCCAGGGCCCGCCGCTGCTCACCGCTGGCCTGGTTGCCGCGGTTGAAGAGTCCGTCCAGCAGCTCGGGCCGGTCGGCGAACATCGTGCCGTAGAACCGCGTCGTGATCTCGTCCAGCGCCCCGCCGACGGCGGGCAGGGTGGCGCGTACGACGGCGGCGGACTCGGGGGAAAGCATGGGACTCCCTCTGGAGTACGGAAGTGGGGGGCGGGCGCCCGGCTCGGCGCCGCTGCATTCCGTCTATCACCCGTTCGGCCCAACCGGAGGAGCCGGAGGAGCGATCGAGGCCGAACGGCTGTTCACATCGGGCCGGTTGGGACGGGCGGCGGCGGCGAACGGGGGCCGTACGGCCCTGGCGCGGTGCCCGATGGTCCCGGCCGCACCGGGCCCGGCGGCGGGGAGGACGGCGCCCGAAACGACCGGCCGGCCCCGACTCCCCGGGGGCCGGGGCGGGTTCGGGCGGCGTCCCCGGGAGGTCGGGGAGGAGCCGGGGAGGGGGCCGGGGTCCACCGCGCGACGGGAGGCGGGTGGGCCGGCAACGGAACGCCGGTCCGGGCGGGCCCCCCGGGGCGCCGGACGGGCGTCCGGGACAGGGGCCGCGGGGCGCGGGGCGGGTGGCCGCCGCGGTACCGGCGGGCGGTCCCGCGGTACCGGCGGACGGCCACCGATGGAGAGCGCCCGCGCGACCGGGGCCGACCGGGCCGCACGGGCCCCGGGGTACGGGCGGTCGCGCACGGCGTCCCGGCGCCCGGGCCCGCCGGGCGCCCCGCCGCGCGGGACTACGCCCCCGGCACCGGGACCTCCCAGACGAGGGTGGTGCCGCCGTTCTCCGGCGTGCTCCACTCCAGGTCCCCGCCGTGCGCGCGGGCCCGCTCGCCCATGTTGAGGAGCCCGCTGCGCCGACCCCGGACGGGGATGCCCACCCCGTCGTCGCCGACGGTGAGCCGCAGGGTGCGGCCGTCGGTCTCCAGGACCACCTCGGCGCGGTGGGCGTCGGCGTGCCGGGCGATGTTGGTCAGCGATTCGGACAGCACCGCCACCACGTCGTCCGCGACGTCCCGGGGCACCTCGGTGTCCAGCAGCCCCTCCATGCGCAGCCCGGGGGTGAAGCCCAGCACCGGCGCCGCCTCCCCCACGACCCGCACGACCCGGGCCCGCAGACCGGGCATCTCGTCGTCGTCGCGGGTGCGCAGGCCGAAGATGGTGGACCGGATGATCTTTATGGTCTCGTCGAGGTCGTCCACCGCCCGCAGGACGCGCTCCTTGGCGCCCGGGTGGTCGATGAACCGCCCGGCGCTCTGGAGGGTCATGCCGGTGGCGAACAGCCGCTGGATGGCCAGGTCGTGCAGGTCCCGGGCGATTCGGTCGCGGTCCTCCAGCACGGCGATCTGCTCGGCGTCCCGGCGCCGCTCGGCCAGCTCCATGGCGACGGCGGCCTGCGCGGCGAAGCCCAGCAGCGGGCTGGTCTCCTGCTCGTCGAAGGCGCTCCGGCCGGCCGCGCGGACCAGCAGGACCACCCCGCGCACGCCCTCGCTGGTGCCGATGGGCACGGCCACGGCGGGGCCGAGCCCGTCGAAGCGCGGCGGCCCGGCCGAGACGCGCCCGTCGCGGCCGACGTCGGCGCTGGTGACCGGGGCGCCGGTGGAGAAGGCGTGGCCGATCAGGCTGTCGTCGACGGGCAGCACCATGCCGCGGTGCGCCTCCGCCCGGCGTCCGATGGCCAGCTCCACGGTGAGCGCGTCGGTGTCCGGCATCGGCACCGCCACCACGGCCAGGGCCGCGCCGGAGATGTCCAGGGCGCGTTCCGCGATGAGCTGGAGCACGTCGGCCCGGTCGCCGCCGGACATCAGGGTGTGGGTGATCTCCGCGCTGGCCCGCAGCCAGCGCTCCCGGCGCCGGGACTCCTCGTAGAGGCGGGCGTTGTCGATGGCCACGCCCGCCGCCACGGCCAGCGTGGACAGGACGGACTCGTCCTCCTCGTCGAACTGGCCGCCGCCGCGCTTCTCGGTCAGGTAGAGGTTGCCGAACACCTGGTCGCGCACCCGGATCGGCACCCCGAGGAAGGTGTTCATCGGCGGGTGGTCCGCGGGGAAGCCGTACGAGGCGGGGTGGTCCGAGAGCTTGGCCAGCCGCAGCGGTTCGGGGTGCCGGATCAGCTCGCCGAGGATGCCGTGCCCCTGCGGGTAGGGGCCGATGCGGGCGATCTCCTCCTCGCTGAGGCCCACCGTGAGGAAGTCGGACAGCAGCCTGCCGTCCGGGCCGATCACGCCGAGCGCCGCGTAGTCGGCGTCCACCAGGACCGCCGCGGCCTCCACGATGCGCCGCAGCGCCTGTTCGAGGTCCAGCTCGCGGCCGACCGAGAGCACCGCCTCCAGCAGGCTGTGCACCCGGTCCCGGGTGCCGCGCGCCGCGTCCAGGCGGGCCTGCAGTTCCTCCAGCAGTTCGTCCAGGCGCAACTGCGGGAGCCGCATCCGGGCCTCCCCGGCCTCCCCCGCCTCTTCGAGGCTTCCCACCCGGTGATCCTCCCGGCCTTCGGCGCGGCGCCGGTCGAACGCCGCTGTCGGGTGCCACCGTAACGGCCCGGCGGGGCCGTACGGCACCCGGCCCCGCGGCCGCCCGTAGGGCCGAACGGCCCCCATCAGGGTCCGGGCGGCCCGTGGCGCCGCGTCGCGGACGGGCGGACCCTGGAGGGGAGAGGTTGTCCGCGGGACCGGAGCGAGCGGGGACGCGCGGACCGGTGTCCGCCGACCGGTCGCGGCGGCAGCAACGAGAGGAGTCGGCGCCATGAACTCCACCACCACCCTGGCCTCGGCCCTGCCCGCCGTGCACCGGGAACGGCTGATGGCCCTGGCCCGCGAGGTCTCCTTCGACCTGGGCAGCCGCCTGTTCGAGGAGGAACGGCCCGCCGACCGGTTCTGGATCATCCGGACCGGCACGGTGGACCTGGACGCGCGGGTGCCCGGACGGCCCCCGGCGGTCATCGAGTCCCTGGGCCACGGCGAGCTGGTCGGCTGCTCCTGGCACTTCCCTCCGTACACCTGGCAGCTGGGCGCGGAGGCGGTGAGCCCGGTGCGGGCCTGGGAGTTCGACGCGGACGCCGTGCGGACCCTGTGCGAGCGGGACGCCGAGTTCGGGCGGGCGGTCGCCGTCTGGCTCGGGCGGGTGATCGCCCACCGGCTCCAGTCGGCCCGCGTCCGGCTCCTGGACCTCTACGCCCCGCACGGCAGCGGCAGCCTCTGACGGACCCGGCCCCCGGGTCCTCCGGCCATGCGGGACCGGAGGACCCGGGGGCCGCTCGCGTACGCCCGGGCACGGACACCGGGCACCGCCGGGGACGGCGCGACACCGCCCGGGGGCCGCGGGGGCGGTCCGGGCGCGCCCCGGCGACGGTGCCGCCCGGCGGGTCCGGGCCCCGGGGGTCAGCCCCGCAGGCGGTCCTGGGCCTGGGTGGCGATGACGGCGGCCTGGATGCGGCGCTCCACGCCGAGCTTGGCGAGGAGCCGGGAGATGTGGTTCTTCACCGTCTTCTCGGCCAGGTAGAGCCGCTGGCCGATCTGCCGGTTGGTGAGCCCCTCCCCGATGAGCGCGAGGATCTCCCGCTCCCGGTCGGTCAGACCGGGCAGGGCGTCCGGCTTCTCCTCGGGCCGCCGGCCACCGCGCAGCCGGGCCATCAGTTTGGTGGTGGCGCTCGGGTCCAGCAGCGACTGGCCGCGGGCGACGGTCCGCACCGCCGAGACCAGGTCGGAACCCTGGATCTGCTTGAGCACGTAGCCGGACGCGCCCGCCATGATCGAGTCGAGCAGGGCCTCCTCGTCGTCGAAGGAGGTCAGCATCAGACACGCCAGCTCCGGCAGCCGGGAGCGCAGCTCGCGGCAGACGGTCACCCCGTCGCCGTCGGGCAGCCGCACGTCCAGGACCGCCACGTCGGGCCGCAGGGCCGGGACCCGTACGAGGGCCTGCTCCACGGTGGCGGCCTCGCCGACCACCTCTATGTCCGGTTCGTCGTCCAGCAGGTCGTGCACTCCGCGCCGTACCACCTCGTGGTCGTCGAGGAGGAAAACCCGGATCGGTGCATCCGGTCCGGCCTGCTCGGGGTCCGCCATCGGTGACTCCTTGTACTGTGATCGGTTTCCACGGAAATGGTCCCCGATGGCGGGCAGGGGGGCCAGGGCCGGTCGGCCCACGCTGCCCCCGACCCGGGTTCCGGCCCGGGTCAGGACGCCCGCCCGGTTCCGCTCTTCTTTCCCCCGGACAGGCGCGGGGGGCGTCAGGAGGGGCAGAATCGGAGCGAGGAGGCCCTGAGAGGAGACGGCGCGTGCGGGAGCGAGACTGGCTGCGCGGGGAGCGACGGCCTCCGAACCCCCTCGTAGGCGGGCGGCGGGCCGTACGGGCGGCCCTGCGGCCGATGACCGACGCGATCGCCTCGCGCCGCCGTCTCACCTGGCTGAACGAGGCGGGGCTGAGCATCGGGACCACGCTGGACCTGCGGCGCACCGCCGAGGAGCTGGCCGGGTTCACCGTGCCGGAGCTGGCCGACGGGTCCGCGGTGGACCTGCTGGACTCGGTGCTGCGCTTCCAGGAGGGCGACCGCGGCATGAGCCGGGGCGCGCCGGCGCTGCGGGCCATGGCGGTCGCGGAGATCGACGGGCTGAACCTCGCGCCCGACCCGGTGGGCGAGCTGGCCGTGCACAGCGCCGTCCGGGTCGGCCAGCGCTGTCTGACCAGCCGGGAGCCGGTGCTGATCGCCCGGATGGAGCGGTCGGACTTCGCCGCCGTGGCCCCCACCGCGGAGTCCGGGGAGATCATGCGCCGCGCCGGGGTGCACTCCTACATGGCGGTGCCGCTGATCGCCCGGGGGGTGCTGCTGGGCCTGGCCGACTTCATCCGGGCGGGCAGCCGCGCCCCGTTCACCCCCGCCGACGTGGCGCTGGCCGTGGAGCTGGCCTCCAAGGCCGCCCTGGCCATCGACAACGCCCGGCTCTACGGCCGCGAGCGCGACCACGTGGTCACCCTCCAGCGCGCCCTGCTGCCCCGCTCCAGCCCGGCCACCCCGGGGCTGGACGTCTCCTCCTGCTACACCCCCGCCGACGACCCGGCCGCCGTCGGCGGCGACTGGTTCGACGTGGTGGCCCTGCCCAGCGGGCGCACCGCCCTGATGGTGGGCGACGTGATGGGGCGCGGGCTGGCCGCCGCGGCGACGATGGGGCGGCTGCGCACGGTGGCCCGGACCCTGATGGCCCTGGACATCGCTCCCGAGCGGCTGCTGGCCCGGCTGGACCTGGCCGCCCGCGATCTGGAGGAGGACCAGGTCGCGACCTGTCTGTGCGCGGTCCACGATCCGCTCGACGGCACGTTCCGGATCGCGAGCGCCGGTCATCCGCCGCCCCTGCTGACCGCTCCGGACGGCCGGGCGGAGTTCCTGCCGGTGCCCGTGGGGGCGCCGCTGGGCACCGGGGTGATCCCGTACGACCCCCTGGAGTGGCCGGTGGCCGAGGGGGCGCGGCTGACGCTGTACACGGACGGGCTGATCAGGTCGCGGGCGCACAGCATGGACACGCAGCTGGAGCGGCTGCGGGAGGTGATCGGCCAGGGGGTGCCCTGCGACGGGACGGTCTGCCGGGCGATCACCGACCGCATCGGCGCCGACCGGTCCGACGACGCGATCGTCCTGGTGGCCACGGCCCGGCCGCCGGCCCCGGAGTGCGACGTGTACGTGCGCACGCTCCCGCCGGACGGCAAGGCGGCCGGGCAGGCCCGTACCGCGGTGCGCGAGCAGTTGCTCAAGTGGGGGCTGGAGGAGCTGGTGGACACCACGGAGCTGGTCGTCAGCGAGCTGGTCGGCAACGCCCTGCGGTACGGCAACGCGCCGGGCGAGCTGCGGCTGGTGCGCCACGAGCGGCTGTCGGTGGAGGTGTCGGACTCCGGTCCGGACCTGCCGCAGATCCAGCACGCGGACGTGAGCGACGAGAGCGGGCGCGGCCTGCAGTTGATCAACATGCTGTGCCGCCGCTGGGGGTCGTGCCGGACCTCGACCGGGAAGGTGGTGTGGGTGGAGCAGGACCTGCCGATGTTCCTGGGGGCCGACGTGACCTGACCGTCCCCGCCCGGCCGCCCCGGCCCTGCCGGGCCCCGCCCCGTGACCGCCGTCCCGTGACCGCCGTCCCGTCTCCCCCGGCATCCCCGCCCCCATCGCTCGGGTCCCGGTCTCCCCCGTCCGCCCCGGCCCCGCACCCCGGTCTCCCGGTCCCGGTCTCCCCCGTCCGCCCCGGTCCGGTCCCCCCGGCCTGCCTCGGTCCGCCCCGGGCCTGGCCTCCCCGGGCCTCCGGCGGCGTCCCGCCATCGGCCCGCGCCTCCTCCTCCGTCGGGCCCCGTCCTCTGGCCCCCGCTCCCGGCGCGGGCCCCGGGGCCGTCCCCGCGGCCCGCCCTGTCCCGCCGCCCGGGGCGGCTACGCCGCCTCCTCGACCCGGCGGTGCCCGAACTGGGTGCGGTGCAGTTCGGCGTAGCGGCCGTCGGCGGCGAGGAGCTCGTCGTGGGTGCCCTGCTCGACGATCCGGCCGGCCTCGACGACCAGGATGCGGTCGGCCGCGCGGACCGTGGACAGCCGGTGGGCGATGACCACGGCGGTCCGGCCCGCGAGGGCCTCGCCGAGCGCCTCCTGCACGGCCGCCTCGGAGGTGTTGTCGAGGTGGGCGGTGGCCTCGTCGAGGATGACGACGCGCTGGCGGGCCAGCAGCAGCCGGGCGATGGTCATGCGCTGGCGCTCGCCGCCGGAGAGCCGGTAGCCGCGCTCGCCGACCACGGTCTCCAGCCCGTCGGGCAGGGACCGCACGACTCCGGTGAGGCGGGCCCGGTCCAGCGCCTCCCACAGCGCGGCGTCGTCCGCGCCGGGGCGGGCCATGAGCAGGTTGGCGCGGATGGTGTCGTGGAAGAGGTGGCCGTCCTGGGTGACCATGCCGACGGTGTCGCGCAGTGAGCCGGCGGTCAGGTCGCGGACGTCGACGCCGCCGATCCGGACGGCGCCGCCGTCGACGTCGTACAGGCGCGGCAGGAGCTGGGCGACGGTGGACTTGCCGGCGCCGGAGGAGCCGACGAGGGCGATGGTCTCGCCGGGCCGGGCGTGGAAGGAGACGCCGTGCAGGACCTCCTCGCCGCCCCGGGCGTCGAGGGTCGCCACCTCCTCCAGGGAGGCCAGGGAGACGCGGTCGGCGGAGGGGTAGCCGAAGCGGACCCCGTCGAACTCGACGGAGACCGGGCCGTCGGGGACGGGGCGGGCGTCCGGCTTCTCCTCGATGAGCGGTCGCAGGTCCAGCACCTCGAAGACCCGCTCGAAGCTGACCAGGGCGCTCATCACCTCCACCCGGGCCCCGGCCAGGGCGGTGAGCGGCGCGTACAGCCGGGTAAGCAGCAGGGCCAGGGCGACGACGGCGCCGGCGTCCAGGGTGCCGCGCAGGGCGAACCAGCCGCCGAGCCCGTAGACGAGGGCCAGGGCGAGGGCGGAGACCAGGGTGAGGGCGGTGATGAAGGCGGCCTGGGCGGTGGCGGTGCGCACGCCGATCTCCGCGACGCGCCGGGCGCGGGCGGCGAACTGGGCGGACTCCTCCTCCGGGCGGCCGAACAGCTTGACCAGGGTGGCGCCGGGGGCGGAGAACCGCTCGGTCATCCGGGTGCCCATGGCGGCGTTGAGGGTGGCGGCCTCGTGCTGCATGCGGGCCATGCGGTGGCCCATCCGCCGGGCCGGGAGCACGAACACCGGCAGCAGGGCGAGGGCGAGCAGGGTGATCTGCCAGGAGAGGGTGAGCATGACGGCGAGGGTGAGCAGCAGGGTGACGATGTTGCTGACCACGCCGGAGAGGGTGTTGCTGAAGGCCCGCTGGGCGCCGATGACGTCGTTGTTGAGGCGGGAGACCAGCGCTCCCGTGCGGGTGCGGGTGAAGAAGGCGACCGGCATCCGCTGCACATGGTCGAAGACGGCCGTGCGCAGGTCGAGGATGAGCCCCTCGCCCAGGACGGCGGAGAGCCTGCGGGAGACGATGCCCAGCGCGGCCTCGGCGACCGCGATGAGCGCGATCAGCAGGGCCAGGCGGACGACGGTGCCCTCGTCGCCGCCGCTGACGATGACGTCCACCACCCGGCCCGCGAGGACCGGGGTGGCGACGGCGAGCAGGGCGGTCACCATGCCGAGCAGCACGAAGCGGACGATGCGGGTGCGGTGGGGGCGGGCGAAGCCGGCGATGCGGCGCAGCGTCGCGCGGGTGAAGGGGCGGCGTTCCGGCTCGGCGGTCATGACCGTGCGCAGCTGGCTCCAGGCCGTGGTTTCCATGCTCATGCCGGGGACCCTAGAACCTGAACTTTGATCGAGGTCAAGGCGATGCGCCCGCCGCGACAGGCGGAGGGTCCGCCTCCGCCGGAACGGGGGTACGGAGGAGCCCCTACCGCGCCGGGGACCCGGGGCCATACCGGGGCAAGGTCCTCTTCCCCGCCGGGAACGGGCGGCGCGCGGCTCCTTGGCCGGAATCTCGGCCCGGCCCCTGTCGAGCCCGGGGCGCTCACGAGATATCTTGATGTCGAGCAATGTTGCAGACGTGGAGCGGAGCACCCGGTGACTGACTCGACCATCATCTACACACACACTGACGAGGCCCCGGCCCTGGCGACGTATTCCCTCCTGCCGGTGATCCGGGCGTACGCCTCGCAGGCGGGTGTCGCCGTCGAGACCCGCGACATCTCGCTGGCGGGCCGGATCATCGCCGTGTTCCCGGAGTACCTCACCGAGGACCAGCGCGTCCCGGACGCCCTGACCGAGCTGGGCGAGCTGGCCAGGACGCCGGCCGCCAACATCGTCAAGCTGCCGAACATCTCGGCGTCCATCCCGCAGCTCAAGGCGGCCGTCGCCGAGCTCCAGGGCCAGGGCTACGCGCTGCCGGACTACCCGGACGACCCGAAGACCGACGAGGAGCGCGAGATCCGCGCCCGCTACGACAAGGTCAAGGGCTCCGCGGTCAACCCGGTGCTGCGCGAGGGCAACTCCGACCGCCGCGCCCCGGCCTCGGTGAAGAACTACGCCAAGACCCACCCGCACCGCATGGGCGCCTGGTCGGCCGACTCGAAGACCAACGTCGCCACCATGGGCGAGAACGACTTCCGTTCGACGGAGAAGTCCGCGGTGATCGCCGAGGACGGCTCCCTGCGCATCGAGCTGGTCGGCGACGACGGCACCACCACCGTGCTGCGCGAGTCCGTGCCGGTGAAGAAGGACGAGGTCGTCGACGCCTCCGTGCTGCGCGTCGCCGCGCTGCGCGAGTTCCTCACCGAGCAGGTCGCCCGCGCCAAGGCCGAGGGCGTGCTGTTCTCGGTCCACCTGAAGGCCACCATGATGAAGGTCTCCGACCCGATCATCTTCGGCCACGTGCTGCGCGCCTTCTTCCCGAAGACGTTCGCCCAGTACGGCCAGGCGCTCGCCGCGGCCGGTCTGAGCCCCAACGACGGCCTGGGCGGCATTTACAAGGGCCTGGAGGCGCTGCCCGAGGGCGCCGCGATCAAGGCGTCCTTCGACGCCGAGCTGGCCGAGGGCCCCGAGCTGGCCATGGTCGACTCCGACAAGGGCATCACCAACCTGCACGTCCCCTCGGACGTCATCGTCGACGCCTCCATGCCGGCCATGATCCGCACCTCCGGCCACATGTGGGGCCCGGACGGCCAGGAGCACGACACCCTCGCCGTCCTCCCGGACTCCTCCTACGCCGGTGTGTACCAGGCCGTCGTCGAGGACTGCCGCGCCCACGGCGCCTACGACCCCTCGACCATGGGCTCGGTGCCCAACGTCGGTCTGATGGCGCAGAAGGCCGAGGAGTACGGCAGCCACGACAAGACCTTCGAGATCCCCACCACCGGCACCGTCCGCCTGGTCGACGCCAACGGGGTCGCCGTCCTGGAGCAGACCGTCTCCGCCGGTGACATCTTCCGCGCCTGCCAGACCAAGGACGCCCCGATCCGCGACTGGGTCAAGCTGGCCGTCACCCGCGCCCGCGCCACCGGCGACCCGGCGGTGTTCTGGCTGGACGAGGGCCGCGCCCACGACGCCAACCTGATCGCCAAGGTCCGGGAGTACCTGGCGGAGCACGACACCGAGGGCCTGGACATCCGTGTCCTCGACCCGGTCGCGGCGACCCGGTTCTCGGTGGAGCGCATCCGCCGGGGCGAGAACACCATCTCGGTCACCGGCAACGTGCTGCGCGACTACCTGACCGACCTGTTCCCGATCCTGGAGCTGGGCACCAGCGCCAAGATGCTGTCGGTCGTCCCGCTGATGGCGGGCGGCGGCCTGTTCGAGACGGGCGCCGGCGGCTCCGCCCCGAAGCACGTCCAGCAGCTCGTCAAGGAGAACTACCTGCGCTGGGACTCCCTGGGCGAGTTCTTCGCCCTGGTGCCCTCGCTGGAGCAGTACGCCGGGACCACCGGCAACACCCGTGCCAAGGTCCTGGCCGACGCCCTGGACCGCGCCACGGCGACCTTCCTCAACGAGGACAAGTCCCCGACCCGCCGCGTCGGCGGCATCGACAACCGCGGCAGCCACTTCTACCTGTCCCTGTACTGGGCGCAGGAGCTGGCCGCCCAGACCGAGGACGCGGAGCTGGCCAAGACCTTCGCGCCGTTCGCCGAGACGCTCGCCGCCAACGAGGCGAAGATCGTCGAGGAGCTGAACGCGGTGCAGGGCGAGCCCGCCGACATCGGCGGCTACTACCAGCCCGACCCGGCCAGGGCCGCCGCGGTGATGCGCCCGTCGGCCACCTGGAACGAGGCGCTGGCGAACCTCGCCTGATCCCGCCCGCTCACCCGCCCCGCGCCCGGCCCCGGCCGGACCGGCGCGGGCCCCGGCACCCCGTTCCCGCTGCGGCGGGGGCGGGGTGCCGCCCGTTCACCCCGCCCCGGCGCCCGCCGCCGACACCCCTGGAGCCACCGTGGCCGCTGTGCCCACCACGTCCGGACCGCCGTCCGGCGGCGAGGACTTCGCCCTGCTCGCCGGCGCCCCCGACTCCCCGGTGATCCTGCACGTGCCGCACTCCTCACGGCGGATTCCGGCCAATGTCCGCCCCGGCATCGTGCTGGACGACGCGGCGCTGGAACGGGAGCTGGACCACATCACCGACGCGCACACCGACGCCGTCGCGGAGGCCGCCGCCGCGCTGGCCGCCACCACGCCCTGGCGGTTCGTGAACCGGACCTCCCGGCTGGTGACCGATCCCGAGCGGTTCCCGGACGAGCGGGAGGAGATGGCCGCCGTCGGCATGGGCGCCGTCTACACCCGGACCACGCACCGTGAACCGCTGCGGGCCGGCGGCGCCGATCCGGAGCCGCTGCTCGCCCGGTACTTCCGGCCGTACGCGCGGGCGATGGCCGACGCGGTCGCCGGGCGGCTGGCCGCCACCGGGCGCGCCGTCGTCCTCGACGTGCACTCCTACCCGGCCGAGCCGCTGCCGTACGAACTGCACGGGACGGGACCGCGCCCGCCGGTCTGTCTGGGCACCGACCCCTTCCACACGCCGCCCGGGCTGCTGGCCGCCGCGCGGGAGGCATTCGCGCCGTGCGGGGAGACCGGGCTCGACAGCCCGTTCGGCGGGACGTACGTGCCGCTGGAGTTCCACGGGCGGCATCCCGGGGTGAGCGCGCTGATGGTGGAGATCCGCCGGGACACCTACATGACGGAGCCCGGCGGTCCGGTGCGCGGCGGTCCGGACGGTCCGGGGCTGCGCCGCCTCGCCGCGGCCCTGGCCGCGCTGGCCGACGCGGCGTCCGCCTGACCGCGCGCCCACACCTCCCGGCCACGTGTCCGGTGCGGCCCCGGTGCGGCCGGCGCTGCCCGACCGGCCCGGCGGGGGCCCACCGGGGGCTCTTCCGCGCGACGGCGCGCCGGGGCGCGGCGGGGGTGGGGCATGGCGCGGGAGACCCGGCGCCGACCGGGCGGCCGGTCAGGCCCGCAGCCACTCCGTCACGACCACCTCTCCCCCGGTGCGCAGCCGCAGCGCGAACGGCCCGCTGGGCGGCGCCCCGCCGGTGAACCGGCCCAGTTCGTCGGCGGTGAGCGGGACGGGGGCCCGGGGCCCGCTCAGCACCTCGATCCGGGCCGGGCCGGGCGGCAGCAGCTGGCCGATGAGGCCGTCGGAGGTCACCTCGACGTCGACGGTCACGGCGTCCGTGCGGAAGGTCAGCATCCGCGGCGGGTCCGCCTGGCCCCGTACGGGGAGGGCGTCGACGAGCGAGTCGAAGGTCAGCTCCGCGATCCGGGCGTCCAGGTCCCGCAGGGCGTACGCCTCGACGGCGACGCGGCGCAGCGCGGCCGGGACCGGGTCGAGGACCGCGGCGGCCCGCCGCAGCTCCTCCTCCAGCAGCCCGTCGTCCGCGTCGTCCGCGGTCCCGGGGTACGACGGCGCCCCGTCCGCGCGCTCCCCGGCCGGCGGCTCCCGGTGCGGGAGCGGCCCGCGCCGGTGGCTCCCGTCCGGGCGCTCCCCGTCCGGGGCCCCGCCGCCCGGCTCCTTCCCCCCGGTGCGCGGGCGCGGCTCCGGGTCCCCGGGGCGTCCGCCCCGGCCGGGCCGGTCGTCGTGCGTGCCGTTCATGCGGTCCCCCGTGATTCCAGTCGGGCCCGCAGCCTGCGCAGACAGCGCTGGCGCATCGGCCCGATGCTGCCCACCGCGATCCCCAGGGCGGCGGACACCTCCTGATAGCTGGGCGGCGGCGAGGCGATCAGCACCCGCAGCAACTGGCGGCAGCGCTCGCCCAGCTCCTCGAACTCCTGCCAGAGCCGCCGGACCCGCTCGGAGCGGTCGGCGGCGTCCTCGGAGTCGAGGACCGACTCCTCCGGCGTGGGGTCCTCGCTCGGCCGGTCGAGCAGGTGCGGGTCGTCGGTCGGCGTCCACCGCCGCGCCGCCTTCAGCAGTTTCAGCGACTCGTTGCGGGCCGTGCTCGCCAGCCAGGCGCCGGTCTTCTCCGGCTCGCGGATGCGCTCCAGGTTCTGGGCGAAGCGGAACCAGGCGGTCTGGTAGACCTCGTGCGCGTCGGCGTCGGACAGCCCGTACGAGCGGGCCACCGACCAGACCAGCGGGCCCAGCCCGTCCACCAGAGACTTCCAGGCCGCGGCGTCCCCGCCGGCGGCCGACCGGACGAGCGCCCCGACATCTGCACGGTCCACGGCCCCACCCCTCGTGTACGACACGTCATCGTACGACGGCCGCCGGGCGGTCCCGGCCGGGGCGCAGCCGCTCACGAGGACCCCCCGGCGGCGCCGACGGGGACCGCGCGCCAGGTGGGCGGGAACAGGGCCGGCACATGGGCGCCGCGGACCTCGGCGTACCCGCTGGCCGCCAGCACCCTTCTGCGGGCGGTCCGCGGGTCGCGCATGCCGTGGGCGGTCATGTGGGAGGCGATCAGTCCGGCGGCGACGGGGGTGGCGAAGGAGGTTCCGCTCCACTGGGCGGGCCCCTCGAACATCACCTGATCGGGTTTGGCCGGAGCCTCGCCCGGCTCGCTCAGCAGCCCGTGGTGGCGCGGGTGGCGGCAGGTGCAGGCGTAGCCGAAGCCGTAGCGGCAGTCGTCGTAGGTGGAGTGCCGGTAGACGTACGGCACGGGCGCCGAGAAGCCGGTGAGCGCGCTGGTCAGCCGCTCGCCGGGGGCGTAGGCGCGCACCCAGCGGCCGTGGTTGGTGAAGCAGGCGCCGTACTCGCCGTCGGAGCGCAGCGCGCCGACCGACAGGACGCAGTCGCGCCAGCCGGGCAGGTCGGCGTAGGCGGCGGGCCAGAACGGGGTGGCGCCGCCGTTGTTGCCGGCGGCGGCGACCAGCAGGGTGCGCCGGGTGCGCAGCTCCTCCATGAAGGCGTGCAGGCCGAGCAGGCCGTCGGCGCGGCCGTTGGAGGTGCCGGCGGAGAGGCTCAGCACGTCGGGCCAGCCGTCGCGGTCGACGGCCTCGAACAGCCGCTCGCCGAACTCGGACTCCAGGACCGCCCCCGCGTCGTTGAGGCAGCCCCGGACGGTGACGTCGGTGTTGGGGGCGACGGCCGCGATCAGCCCGGCGATGAAGGTGCCGTGGCCCGCGTACTGGGCGAGGACGCCGTCCTCGCCCACCTCGCGCTCCTGGACGTCGCCGGTGGTGCGGGCGAGCGGCGGGTAGGACCGGTAGTCGTGGGTCAGCCCGTTGTCGACGACGAGGACGCGGACGGCGGTGGCCGGGTCGTACGGCGTGGCGGCGGGCGCCGGGTTGGCCGGCTCGCCCGGCGGCACCGGGACGGGTTCGTCGCCGGGACAGGCGTTGACGGCGATGGAGACGACGTGGTTGCGGCTGACCAGGCGGCGCCCGGCGCGGCCCTCGGCGGTGCGCAGGGAGCGCAGGGCCTGGGCGACGGCCGGGTCGCCGTCCCGCACGCCGCGGCCCGGATCGGCGACCCGGATGCGGGTGACGCCGGTGCGGCCGGGGCCGGGACCGGCCCGGCGGACCTGGTCCTCGGCCAGCTCGGGCGCGGCGGTGAAGTGCGCGCGGACGGTGTCCTCGACGAGCCGGGCCTCCTCGCCGTCACGGGCGAGGACGACGCCCTTCTCGTAGAAGAACTCGGCGGCGTCGTCGGGGCCCATGACCAGCGGGACGTCCGGCATCGAGCGCTGGATCTGGTCGAACTGCTCGCGGAATCGCTGCGGTGCCATGGCGTGTCCTCACTGGGCTGGGTCGTGACAGCGCGGTCGGGGCCGCGGCGGCGGCCGTGGGACGGTTCGTCAATCAGAGTGCGCCGGTGGTCGATTGATACAGACACCGCTCTGTGGGGCGCGGTTGCGGAGCACTACCATCCGTGGGGTGACAGCGGGAGACGAGCCGGTTCTCGAACTGCTGCCCATGGTCTTCGCCGCCCCCGGCGAGGCGCTGGCGCGGGCGGAGGAGGTGCTCGACTCCGCTCCGCCGCCGCTGCACGCGTCCGTGGCGCACCAGGTGATCGGCATCTGGCAGCGGGACTTCGGGGACCTGCGGCGCGCCCTGGACCATCTGCGGCGCGCCCGTGAGCTGGCGGCGCGGGCCGGGTCGGCCGGGCGCGAGGCGGACGTCCTGGCCACGCTCGGGGTGGCGCTGGTGCACAGCGGGCGGACCCGGGAGGGACTGGCGGCCTTCGAACGGGGCGTGGCCCGGGTCACCGGGCACACCAGGGCGCGGGTGCTGTTCCGGCGGGCGTACGTGTGGTGGGTGCTGGGGCGGCACGGGGAGGCGCTGGAGGACGTGCGGCGGGCGATCCCGGTGCTGCGCCAGGCGGACGACGTGATCTGGACGGCGCGGGCGCTGACCCTGCGGGCGACGGTGCACCTGTCGCTGGGGGCGGTGGAGCGGGCGGACGCGGACTTCACGGCGGCGGAGGCGCTGTGGGACACGACCGGCCAGGAGCACGACAAGGCGGACGCGGTGGAGAGCCGGGGGCTGGCGGCGTTCCGGTCGGGGGACGTGCCGGCGGCCCTGCGGCTGCTGGACGAGGCCGAGGAGCGGTACGCGAAGCTGGGCACGCCCACGTTCATGCTGACCATCCGGCGCTGCGAGGTGCTGCTGGCGGCCGGGCTGGCCCCGGAGGCGCTGGCGGAGGCGGACGCGGCGACCGCGGCGCTGGACGGCATCGGCGGGCAGTCCACGCGCCGGGCGGAGCTGCTGCTGGTGGCGGCGCGGGCGGCCCGGATCGCGGGCTTCCACCAGACGGCGACGGACCGGGCCGCCTCGGCGGTGCGCCGGTTCGCCCGGCAGCGGCGCTCCTGGCACGAGGCGCACGCCCGGCTGGTGCTGATCGAGGCCCGGGTGGCGGCGGGGCAGGGCTCCGCGCGGCTGGTGGCGGACGCGGCGGCGGTCGCGGAGCGGCTGGCCTCCTTCGGGGCACCGGCCGCGCCGGAGGCCTCGCTGCTGGCGGGGCGGATCGCGCTGGGGCTGGGCCGGACGGCGGCGGCCGAGCGGCATCTGGCGCGGGCGGCGCGCAGCCGGCGCAGCGGGCCGCCCCCGGCGCGGATGACGGGCTGGGCGGCGCAGGCGCTGCGGGCCCGCGCGGCCGGGTCGACGCGGGGGGTGCTGGAGGCCTGCCGCCGGGGGCTGGACGTGCTGGACGACCACCGGATGACGCTGGGCGCCCCGGAGCTGCGGGCGCGGGCCACCGCGCAGGGGGCGGAGCTGGCGGCGATGGCGCAGCGGGCGAGCCTGGTGACGGGCGGGGCGCGGCGGCTGCTGGTGTGGAGCGAGCGGTGGCGGGCGACGGTGCTGTCGGCGCCCCCGGCCCGGCCGCCGGCCGATCCGGTGCTGCTGAGCGCGCTGACGGCGTACCGGGAGATCGCCGCCCGCGCCCTGGAGGCCCGGACCGGCGGCGGCCGTCCGGCACCGGCGCTGGAGCGGGAGCAGCGGCGGCTGGAGCGGGAGATCCGCTCCCGCACCCTGCACATGCGCGGCGAGGCGCCCGGCGGCGGGGCCCGGTTCGACGTGGACCGGCTGCTGCGGCGGCTGGGCGAGGACGTGCTGCTGGTGGAGCTGGTGGTGCTGGACGGGAGGGTGCACGTCCTGCTGTGCGGGCGGGGGCGGGTGCGGCGGTTCACGGCCGGGACGCCCGCGGAGGCGGAGCGGGAGGCCGAGCACGTGCAGGCGGGGCTGCGGCGGCTGGCCCATCCCGGGGCGGAGGCCCGGCTGCCGCTGATCGAGGCGGCGGGGGCGCGGCTCCAGGAGCTGCTGCTCGGCCCGGCGGCGGCGCACCTGGGGTCCGGCCCGGTGGTGGTCGTGCCGCCGGGGCGGCTGCACCGGGTGCCGTGGGCGCTGCTCCCGGCGCTGCGGGAGCGGGTGCTGAGCGTGTCGCCGTCGGCGACGAGCTGGCTGCGCGCCCGGGGGACCGCCCCGCCGTCGGGTGGCCGCCGGGTGCTGGTGCGCGGCCCGGGGCTGGCGGGGGACGGGGCCGAGGTGCCGGAGCTGGCGGCGCGCCGCGGGGCGCCGGGCGGGGCCGGCGGGCGGGCGGCGGAGCGGGACGGCGTCGTGCTGGAGGGGGCCGCGGCGCGGGTGCCGGAGGTGCTGCGGGAGCTGGACGGCGCGGCCCTGGCGCACATCGCGGCGCACGGCACCTTCCGGGCGGACAGTCCGCTGTTCTCCTCGCTGCGGATGGCCGACGGGCCGCTGATCGTGCACGACCTGGAGCGGCTGGACCGCTCGCCGTACCGGATCGTCCTGTCGTGCTGCGACACCGGGCGGTTCGCCTCGGTGGGCGCGGACGAGCTGCTCGGGCTGGTGACGGCGCTGCTGCCGCTGGGCACCGCCGGGGTGGTGGCGTGCGGGGCGCCGGTCAACGACGCGGCGGTGGTGCCGCTGATGCTGGCGCTGCACAAGGGGCTGGACGCCGGACTCTGTCTGGCGGAGGCGTTGCGGGACGCGCGGGCGGCGCTCCCGGGCGACGCGACGCATCAGGCGACCGGATGGGCGTTCTCCGCCTTCGGCGCAGCCTGACGGGCCAGTTGACATACCGTCAGGGATGATCGATGGTCGGAACCGCCGCCCGGGCGCGCGGCGCACGGGTGGCCCGAACCCGTCGTCGGCGGGGGTACCGGGCAGTACTCTGCGACCACGGCACGAGGCACGGGGGACGTGATGAGCAACGAGTACGGTGTGTACCGCGACGCGATCCGGGGGACGTGGCAGGACTGGTGGGTGGCCTGGCCGCTCAGCCGCCGGATCGCCCTCGGCGACGTGCTGCACGGTGTGCGGGGGCGGATCCGCCCGGCCGGCACCCTGACCGACCGGGGCGTGCCCTTCACCGCGCGCCCCGGGACACCGCACAACGACTACACCTATGACACCCAGGGGTCGGCGACCGTCCGCTTCAAGGCCGTCGGCACCGCCGCGGCCGGATTCAGCGCCCTCGCGGACGCCGACGCGGGCGCCCTGGTCACCTTCAGCAGTACGCACGGCGTCCTCGTCGTCTTCCAGGGGCTCGCCGAGACGGGCGTCAGTGACGAGCCGGCGCTCGCCGCGGAGCTGGTCCGGCTCGGCTGGGAGAAGTGGGACGACTCCTACTACGCCGTCAGTCAGGTGGTCACCGCCGACACCGGAGCCGTGCTCAGCGCCGCGGGCACCGACGCCTCCGCCGAGCTGCGGCTGCGCGCCGCCGCGGGCCCGGCGCCGGTGGGCCTGGCCGATCTGCGGGGCGGGGTGACGCTCGCCCGCTCCTCCGCGCTGGGCCTGAAGTGGACGGGCCTCGAACCCACCCCGTTCTTCCGGGTGATCCGGCTCCGCCGGGACTGGCTGCGCCGGATCGGTTCCGACTACGGCCCGCCCCAGCCCGGCCGGGGCGCCGCGCCGGTGCCCGTGCCGCCGCTGCTGCTGGAGGAGGCGTGGGACGACCCGGCGGCGGTCGTGGAGCACGCCCCGGCCGCCGAGCAGCCACCGTCCGAGCAGGAGACGTGACGGTCGCGGCCCCGCGCACGGCCACGCACACCTCCGTCGGCATCCGCATCTCCCCCGGCACCGACGGGTCCGAGCCCTACCGGGCGCTGCTGAGCGTGGACGGGGGCTCGGCCGTGGACGTGCCGTTCCGCACCCCGGCGGACATGGAGCGGTTCGCCGGGGTCTTCGAGCGGGACGCCACTTCGGCCGAGCGGCAGGCGGCCGGGGAGGCGCTGTTCGAGGCGCTGCTCGGCGGGTCGCTGAACACGACCTGGCAGGAGGTGCTGGCGGCGGCCGATCCGGACCGTCCGGCCCGGCTCTGCCTCGATGTGCGCCCGGCGGAACTGCGGCACCTCCCCTGGGAGTTACTCCGTTCCGACGGGCGATGGCTGTTCCGCCGGCCGGATCTGCTGTGCCGCCGGGGCACGGTGGCGGACGGGCCGGTGGAACCCGGCCCGCAGGAGGAACTGGGGCCGCTGCGGGTCCTGGTGGTGCTCTGCAACCCGAGGGAGCACCGGCTGCTCGCGGAGAAGGAGCTGGCCTGGATCAGCGGCACCTTCGACGGACTGCCCGGCGCCACCCACGTGGAGGTGCTGGACGGGCCCAGCCGGGCCGAGCTGGCCGACGGCATCGACCAACTGCGGCCCCACATCCTGCACTTCATCGGCCACGGGATGCCCCTGCCGGGACGCGGGACGGCGCTGAACTTCAACTGGCGGGCGGCCCCGGACGGCCCCCGCGACTGGAGCCTGGACGCCGGCCAGATCGCCGACCTGACCCGCTGGCAGCCCCATCTGGTCGTCCTCAACGCCTGCCGCACCACCGACTCCGGACCCGCCGCCGGCACCGGTGAACGGGTGCGCGGCCTCGCGGACGCCTTCCTCGACGCCGGGGCGCGGGCGGCGGTCTCCGTCCAGGCGGACGTCGACTCGCCGGACGCGGTGGTCTTCTCGTCCCGCCTGTACCGGGCCATCGGCGGGGGCACCCCGCTGGACGAGGCCGTCGCCCTGGCCCGCACCGACCTCGCCCGGCACGAGGAACGGCCCGGCGACGCCTGGGCGCTGCCGGTCCTGATGACCCGGACGGCGCCGGAGGAGGTGCTGCACATCGTGCACACCCCGCCGCCGCCCTCCACGGTGGACGCGATCCGGCGGCACGGGACCTACGAACGGCTGCGCCGCTTCGTGGGCCGCTCGGCGGAGCGCCGGGCCGCCTGGTGGGCGCTGGACCCGCCGGTCCGGGGCGGCGAACCGGGCACCGGGCACCCCGTCCTGGTGATCAGCGGTCACTCGGAGACGGGCGCCCGCCAGACCGGCAAGAGCCTGCTGGCGGACTGGTGCCTGGCGGTCTGCTTCCTGCGCGGCCACCGCGCGGTCTCCGTCAACCTGTCCGGGGGCGCCAGGGACTGGCTGACCGTCCTGCGGGAGATCCGGCTGCAGGTGGTGTCCGAAACCCAGTTGACGCCGCTGCCCGCCGAGGCGTTCGCGGACTTCGACGCCGCCCTGGAGCGGCTGCTGCCCGCCGCCCCCGGGAGCGGCGGCACGGACGACGGCGACCTGCTGTCGGTGGGCGGACCCCGGTTCGACGACGAGGCCGGACGCGCCGACGAACGGCGGCACGAGATCGTGGACCGGCTGCTGGGCGGGCTCAGCAAGGGCGCGGGCGGCGCCCCCATGGTGATCACGCTGGACCAGGCCGACCGCATCCAGGCCCAGTTGTTCACCGGCTGGCTGTACGAGCGGCTGGTGCTGCCCATCGCCCGGGGCGACGCGGCACCGCTGCGGCTGGTCCTGGTCGCGTCCCGGGAGTGGGTCGCCGACGCCCTCCCCCGCGCCGACCGGCACCTGATCGGCGAGGTCTCCCTCGGGGACTTCGAGAGCGCCCAGCTGATGCGCCTGGTGCGGGCCTTCGGCAACCGGCTGGGGTACCCGGTGGACGAGCGCGTCCAGAACGTCGTCATGCAACTGCAGGAGATGAATCCGTACACCCGGGTCGATATCTTCGGCCTGCTGATGAGCGTCTTCTCGGATTGGTACTCCGCCGCGGAGCGGGGCGCGTGATGGCCGACGCGGAGGAGGGGGGCACGATGGCCGGAGCGGCCGACGACATCGTCCGGCGCCTGGCGGGCGGGGAGAGCCTGGAGCAGATCGGCCGGTCGCTGCGCCCTCACGCCTGGCGGCCCCTGCTGCGTGCCTGCGCCGTGGCCCACACCTTCAACGGCACTCTTTTCGAGGGCGTGCTGCGGCCCTTCGCCGCCCGGTCCGGCGACGCCGGTCCGCCGACACTGGCGGAGCTGGTGGCGGCGCGCGCCGTGATCCCCGCCGAGGACGGCACCGGGGCCTACTGCCTGCCCGACTCCGACCGCGCCGCCTACTTCCTGGAGTGGTTCGAGCCGCCCGCCGACGGCGTGTTCGACCCTCCGGAGGAGAGCCCGGGCCGACTGGACGTGCCGGCCGAACTGGAGCGGCTGGAGGAGCTGATCGCCGGGTACCGGGCCGCCGCCGGGGACGAGGTGCGGGAGCTCCGGCATCTGCTGCTCTCCGATCCCGAGGGCGCCGAGGCGCTGTTCCGGGACCGGTTCGCCGCCGCCGACGAGCGGCGGGACTTCGCGCTCTGCCAGGACCTCGTCGACGTGCTCGGCGACCCGGACCGGCTGCCGCTGGCCGCGCCGGGACTGGAGCGGCTGCGGCTGGACCGGGCCGGGCACGTCCGGGTGCGCGCCTACTGGGCCGCCGACTACGCCCGTTCGGCGCAGTTCCTCAGCCCGCCGGGGCTGGAGCGGGACGCCGGGCGGCTGCTGAGCGGGCGCGACCGGGTCTGGCAGGTGCACGCGCCGGGCGGCACCGGCAAGACCATGCAGTTGCGCTGGCTGGTGGCCCGGCACTGCGTGACCGCCGAGCGGGACGTGCCGTGCGCCCGCATCGACTTCGACGTGGTCAATCCGCACACCGCCGGGAACCACCCCTGGCTGCTGCTGCTGGAGATGGCCGAGCAGTTCGGCCGGCGGCTGCCGGGCAGCCCCTTCGCCCGGCTGGACCAGTTCGGCGCCTTCCGGGTGCTGCTCGGGCGCAGTCCCGGGGACGCCGCCCGGACGGCGGCGCGCAACATCGCCACGCTGAACCGCGAGGGGGTCCAGGAGGAGGTCCTCGACGTCTTCGCCACCCGCCTCAACCTGGCCCTCGCGGAGGCGGGGGAAGTCGGCGGGACACCGGGGGCGGGGCCCTGGCCGGAGGCGGCGTCCGGCGCGGGGACGGACAGCGGGGCGGAACGGACCGGGGACGGGGACACCGGCGGGGACGGGGACGCCGGCGGGGGCACGGGACCGTTGGGGGGCGCGGCCACGGGGTCCGACGCCCGGGCGGTGCCCGACGACTGGGACGACGAGGCCGAGACGCAGCCGGGGACGGCGGCGGGCGGGAGCACGGAGCCGGACCGGAGAGGACCGGCCGGTGCCGGGACGGGGTCCGGGCCCGCCGGCGGGCCCGGACCGGACAGCGGAGCCGGACCGGACGGCGGGGCGCGGGACGGGGGCGAACCGTCCTCCCCGGACGGCGTGACGGCGGGGGCCGGGAGACCCACCGGGGCCGCGGCCGGGACGGAGACCGCGGCGGGGGCGCAGAGCGGGTCCGGGACCCGGGCCGCCGGTGGTGCCGGAGGCGAGGCGGAGGCCGGGACCGGGACGCGCGCCACGGACGGGACGGCGGCCGGGGCCGGGACGGACGCGGGGCCCGGAGCGCCCGCCGGAACCGGGACGGACGCCGGGGGCGGAAGGCCCGCCGTCCTGGTGCTCGACACCCTGGAGGAGGTCCTGCTGCGCGGGCAGGACGGGCTGGCCGCCCTGCTGGACCTCCTGGGGCGGCTGCTCGACCGCTGCCCCGGGCTGCGCGTCGTCCTGTCCGGACGGTACGACCTGCGGGAGCGCGCGCCCGAAGCGCTGGCCCGGCTGGGCTCCCACCCGTCGTGCCACCGCGAGGTGCGGCCGTTCGACTCCGGCCAGTCGCTCGCCTACCTGACCGGCATCCGCCGCGTCCACGACAGGGACATCGCCGTGGCCGCCGCGCGCAGGTCCCGGGGCCTGCCCTTCGTCCTCGCCCTCTTCGCGGATCTCATCGAGCAGGACCCCGAGCTGACCGCCGGGGACCTGGCCCGGTGCGACGAACCGCTGGTCCGCTACCTCATCGACCGGGTGGTGCGGCGCATCGACGACCCGGCGGTGCGCTGGCTGCTGCGCTACGGGGTGGTGCCCCGGCGGCTGCGGCTGGAGGACGTGCGGACGGTGATGCGCCCCTGGCTGGTCCGGGGCATCACCGGCGACCGCCCCGCCGACGACGACCCCCGCCGGGACCGCCACCATCTGCGCGGCCGGTCCGACGTGTTCCCGCAGGACCCGGCCGGGCTGACCGACGCCGAACTGGACCGGGCCTGGCGGCGGTTGCTGGACTACACGGCCGGATCGTCCTGGGTCTCCCGGCCCGCCGGGGACGACTCCATGGTCGTCTTCCACCCCAACGTCATCGTTCCGATGCGGCAGTTGATCTCCGACAAGCCGGTCTTCCTCTCCCTGCACCGCGACTTCGCCGCGCGCTTCGCCGAGCTGGCCGGCGGCGACCCGGCCCAGTGGGTGGCGTACACCCGCGAGGCCCTCTACCACCGGTTCCAGGGCGGGGACGCCGAGGCGGAGGAGGACTGGGTCACCGCGCTGACCGGTCTGACCGGCGAGGACAACGCCGCCGCGCGGGCGCTGGGCGAGGAGGTCCTCGGCGAGGAGTACGTCGAGGAGGGGCTGCCGCGCCGGGGGCGCGACGGGCGGCCGCTGATCAGCCACCAGGCCGTGGCGCTGGCGCATCTCACCATCGCCTTCTGCCTCCTGGAGGTGGCCGACCGGGAGTCCCCGCCCAGCCCCGACGACCCGCTGTGGGGGGAGATCGAGAGCCGGCTGCGCGGGGTCGACCTGCTGCGCGAGCACGGTGACGTCTCGGACCGCACCAAGGGCATGGAGTCGCTGCTGCGCGCCA
The DNA here is from genome assembly GCF_055598485.1 of Streptomyces sp. NPDC107521. Taxonomy (NCBI): domain Bacteria; kingdom Bacillati; phylum Actinomycetota; class Actinomycetes; order Kitasatosporales; family Streptomycetaceae; genus Streptomyces; species Streptomyces sp. NPDC107521. Next base: position 58,780 of record NZ_JBVKAT010000029.1, on the reverse strand, counting down.
ACGTCCTGCTCGCCCGGGGCCGCCGCCCCGAGGCCCTGGAGCTGATCGACGGCGCCCTGCGGACGGAGGACGACGGGAGCAGGCTCAAGCGGATGCTGCTGCTGATGCGCGCCCGCGCCCAGCTGGCCGCGGGCAGCGTGGACGCCGCCGAGGACACCTTCCACGAGGTCCTGCTCAGCGCCCAGGGCGGCGGTGACGCCCAGTACGCGGCCCGGCTGGCGCTGGAACTGGCGGACGAGAGCACCACCCGGGGGCGTCACGACCGGGCGGCCGAGCTGCAGGGCGCCGCGCTGGCCCAGGACACGCCCGTGCCGCTGCGCATCGAGACGGTGTTCCGCGAGGCCCGGACCCGGCTGTCGGTCTTCGCCCCGACGGCCGCCCTGCGGCTCCTCGACGGGCTCGGCCACACCCTGGCCGAGCAGCCGGACCGGGCCGCCGAGGCGGACTCGCTGCGCGCCGAGGCGCTGCGGATGCTGGGCCGGAGCCGCCGCGCCCTGGCCGCCCTGGAACGGGCCGACGCCCACGGCGCGGCCGCCGGCGGGCCCGAGGCGGAGCCGCGCGCCGCCGGGATCGTGACGGCCCGGGCCCGGCTGCACGGCGAGTGCCTGGAGGTCGAGCAGGCCGAGTCGTGTCTGGAGCGGGCCGCCGCCATCGAGGCCGGGATGGGCTTCACCTTCGGCCGCCCCCCGCTGCTGCTGACCCTCACCCGGTTCCTGGCCCGCGACGTCGGCGACCTGCGCCGCGCCTCGGGGGTGCTGGACCAGGCGGACGAGGCCGACACCACCGGCGAATGGGCGGTGTACCGGGGGCTGCTGCGGCAGGAGATCGCGGCCAGGAGCGGCGCCCCCGCCGACGACGGCGCGCCGGCGGTGCCGGGCGGCTCGGACCGGGACCTGGTGCTCGGCGGGGTGGCCGCCGCCCTCGGCGACCCCGGCCGCATCCCCGGCCTGGCCGCCGCGCTGGCCGCCGTCGAACCGCCCGCGGCCCGTCTGGCCGCCCTCTACGACCTCGTCGAGATGCCGCTGCCCGCGCCGTCCGTCCGGGCCGGACTGGCCCGGCTGGTCCCCCTGTTCGACGACGCCGTGGAGCAGCCCCCGCCCACGCCGGAGGACCGCGCGCTGCGCCTGACCCTGCGCGCCCGCCTGCACGCGGTCACCGGGGACGCCGAACGGGCCGGGCGCGACCTGAACGAGGGGTTCACGATCCTGGCCCCGGGCCACGAGGACGACCCGCTGGTCCTCTGGCGGCACGTCAAGTCCCTCCTCTGGCTGGGCGGTCGTCCGGACGCCGCGCTGCTGGCCCGCCTGGAGGGCGCGCCGACCCGCCCGTCCGGGCTGCTGCCCGGCGTGGCACGGGTGCTGCGGGCCGTCGACCGGCCGGGGACCGAGGGGATCGTCCCGCTGCTGCTGGACTCGGTCACCACGGCCAACACGGTGCTCACCGACACCGTCTGGGAGACGGCCCTGCTGTGGTGCACGGCCCGGCTCAACGACGACGCGTCGACGATGGCCGCCGCCGGGCAGATGGCCTGGAGCCTCGGCTCGCCGCTGCCGCCCGCCCCGGACGGCGCCGAAACCGCCGGGCGGCGCTTCGGACTGCCGGTCCCCCACCCGCTCGACGGCCCCGCGCGGCCGTACGGCGACGCCGGGGAGGGTGTCGGCGGCCACGAGGACCGGGCCGGGACGGCGGACCGGGACGGGCGCTCCACCGGGTCAAGGAAGCGGTTCCCCCGGGTGGTCCGGACCCTGGAGGCGGTGGGCCGGCTCCCGGCCCTGCGGGGGCAGGACGACGGGGAGGACCGGGAGGACGGGGCGGCGCCGGAGCACATCGGTTCCGTCGCGGCCGCCACCCCCTCGCTGGAGTCGCTGCTGACCGCGCCCGGCGGCGACCGGATCGTCGCACTGGGCCGGCCGCCGCTGCTCGACCGGTCGTTCGCCCCCCGGCGGATCGCCGACGCCCTGCTGTCCGACCGGGCCGGCGCCCAGCACGACCTGCGCCACGCCACAGCACCGCTCCTGGACCGCGGCGCGCCCCCCGGGCGGCTGCGGCTGGAGGCCGAGGACCCCCGGGTGCACGCCCTGCCCTGGGAGCTGCTGGCCGGGCCGGACGACGTGCCGTACCGGACGATCCCGTCGGCGGCCGTCACCGCGGACGTCCGGACGCTGCAGAGCGCCCTCAACCAGTCGTCCCGGGACCGGCTGGTGACCGACGGCGTCTGGGGCAGGCTCACCCAGGACGCGCTCGCCGCCGCCGTGCTGGGGCCGCTGTTCCTGCCGGTCACGGGCGGCCACCTGGCCCTGCGCGCCGTGGAGGCCATCCGGCAGTACCGGGACCGCTCCTCCCGCGCCGACGGCCGCACGGCGTGGCTGGTCCGGCCGCCGTACGGGAACGAGGAGTCGGCCCGGCGGGGCGGCGGCCTCCCGCGGGCCCAGCACGCCTACTCCCGGGCCGGGTTCGTGTCGATGGTGACGGCGTCCCTGGGCCGCACCCGCCAGTCCGGCACCCCCCGGGTCCTGCACATCGCCGTCCCGCTGGCCCAGATCGGCCAGGCGCCGTGCCTCGACTTCGACTCCGAGCACACCCCGTACCCGGGCGGCACCCGGGTCGGTCCGGGGGAACTGGCGGAGGTGCTCTCCCGGTTCGCCGGGCGCCCGCCCCTGGTCGTCCTCGACCCGCCCTGCCCGGGCTCCCCCGCCGACATCCCGCACCAGTTGGTGCTGCGCAACCTCTTCGCCGCCCAGTTGTTCGCCTCGGGCACCGCCCCGGTCGTGCTGGGCACCGGGCTGTACCGCAGGACGCACGCCTATCAGGTGCTGCTGGCCCGCGCGCTGGCCGCCGGGGAACCGGTGCTGGAGATAGCGCGGCTGCTGCGGCACGGCGTCCCGCGCGACGAACCGGCCGGTCCCGCGCCCTCTCTCGCCTGGGACGACGACGGCATGGCGGCGGCGATGACGGCGCTGTTCATCGCGCCGTCCCTGGTCAACGGCGATGCCGGGGAGGACGGGTGACGGCGGCGGAGCCCGGGGCGGGGCGGGCCCTGCGCCGGGCGGTGGAGCTGGGTCACCGGACGGCGAGCCTCCGGGAGGAGCTGGCGGAGTGGCGGGGCGAGGCGGCCGACGACGGCGACCTGATCCGGCACCGCTCCCAGGTGGAGAGCGTCGTACGGATCCTGTCGGCCGGGCTGGACCGGCTGGAAGCGCTGCCCGACGGGCCCCGCCGGGACCTGCTGGTGCCCGAGGTGGTTCTCGACCTGCACCACGTGGCCGACTTCCTGCGCGGCAAGCTGCTGCTGCGCCGCGTCCCGCGCTACCGGGACTTCCTGACCGTGGCGGACGAACTGGCCTGGTCGGTCTACGATCCGGCGCGGCGCGCCGCCGGGGGCGCCCGGGCACTGCGGGAGCCGCCGCTGACCTTCCTGAGCCGCGAGCCGGTGCCCTTCGCCGCCCCGCGCGGCAGCGGCTTCGCGCATCTGCTGCCCCCGGGCGGGCTGCGGACGCGGGGCGGGCTGGAGGCCGGGGCGCGGCTGCCGTTCCCGGTCATCGGCGTGCCCTGGTCCACGAGCCGCCATCTGCCCGCCGTGCTGGCGGTCGCGCACGAGGCGGGCCACCACGTGGAGGACGACTTCGGGCTCGCCCCGGCCCTGGCCGGGCGGCTGCGGACGGGGGCCGGACTGGACGGGGAGCGCGCGGCGGTGTGGGAGCCGTGGCTCGGGGAGGTGTTCGCGGACGTGTGCGCGACGCTGGCCTGCGGGGCGGCGTACGTGTGGACGCTGGCCGACGTGCTGGCCGCGGCGGGGGACGGGGGCGGCGCGGGTGCCGACCGCTATCCCCCGGCCGGGGCGCGGCTGGCGGCCTGCCGGGCGGCGCTGCCCCCGGACCCGGAGGCGCGGCTCCCCGGGGGTCCGCCCGGCGACGGGGCGGAGGACGGTGCCGGGGAGGAGGCGGCCGCGGTGGTGCGGGCGCTGCTGGCGGACGGTTTCGAGGAGCTGGGCGGGGCGCGGCTCGGGCAGGTGCTGCGGCCGGCCGGTCCGGCGGAGCTGGCGGACGCGGCCGACTCCCTGCTGGCCGGGCTGTCGACGGGGCGCGGCGATGTCCCCGGCGTCCTGGCCGCGGCGGCGCTGGCCTTCGTCCGCGATCCGCGCGGCTACGACGCCGCCGACGTGGACGGCCGGGCGCGGCGGGAGGTGCTGCGGCTGGTGCCCCGGGAGCCGAGGTCGGCGCCGGGCGGGGCGGCGGAGGTGGCCGAGCGGGACGCGGCGGCGGCGACGGACCTGCTGGTCCTGCTGGGCATCGGGTCCTGACGGCCGGCCGGGTCGGGGCCCGCGAACCGAGCGGGGGCGCGGGCGGACCGGCGGGACGGCGGGGCCGGGGATCCGGCGGTCCGGGGGTCCAGGGGTCCGGGGTCGCAGGTCCGGCGCGCGACCGTGAGCCGTGCGCCGTGGACGTGGGTCGTCGGCCACGGCCGGGGCGCGTCTCACGACTCACGGCTCACGGCTCACGGCTCACGGCTCACGGGATGGAACGACCCGGGTGGGCGGTCCGCCGACCGTCCACCCGGGCCCGGTGCACGGCCCGGCGGGACCCGGGCCGTGTGCGCGCCCTACTTCAGTCCACTGTCCAGCGCGGTCATGAGCGTGCCGTTCGGGGTGTCACCGGACATCTCCCAGACGAAGCCGCCCAGCAGCCCCTTGGACTTGACCCAGGCCGTCTTCTTGGAGATCGCCCAGGCGTCGTCGAAGGACCACCACTGGCCGTTGGGACCGGTGTAGCCGTAGGTGGAGATCGACTGCTCGTCGTGGCGGACGGTCATGGTCGGGTAGCTGGTGATCAGGTTGTTGTAGCCCCTGACTCCCGCCTCCGTGTCGAACTGGCCGGGCGCCACGCCGGTCGCGCTCTGCCACTCGCCGTTGACGCCGCCGTCGGCGACGCCCTGCCAGCCGCGCCCGTAGAACGGGAAGCCCACGGTCAGCTTGCGGGGGTGGACTCCGGCGTCGAGGTAGGTGTTGATGGCGTTCTCGACGCTGAAGTGGAAGGAGTACGGGTCCTGTTGGTCCGTGTAGAGGTTGGACGCGTGTCCGACCCGGTTGGGCTCCCAGGAGTTGTCGCTGCCCGCGCCGTGGAAGTCGTACCCCTGCACGTTGGCGTAGTCGAGGGAGTCGAAGATGCGCCGGATGTCCCAGCCGGCCTCGATCTTCGCCGGGTCGGCCGGGGTGAACGCGGTGAGCAGCCGGTGCTCGCCGCCGAGCGCGTCGAGCTGCTTGCGGAACTCGGCGAGCAGGGCGGTCAGGTTGTCCTTGTCCTGCGGACCGTAGTGGTTGCCCGGGTGGCCCTCGGCGCCCGGCCACTCCCAGTCGATGTCGATGCCGTCGAAGATCCCGGCGCCGGTGCCCGGTCCGCCCGCGCCGTTGTAGACGGGCAGGTTGCCCTTGATCCACACGTCGATGCAGGACTCGACGAACTTCTTCCGGGACTGCTCCGTCGCGGCCGCGTCCGAGAAGAACTTCGAGTACGTCCAGCCGCCGAGCGAGACCACGACCTTGAGCTTCGGGTACTTGGCCTTCAGCTTCTTCAACTGGTTGAAGTTGCCGCGCAGTTTGCCCCAGCCGTCGTCGGCCACGCCGTCCACCGACTGGGCGGAGGACATCGGACGGGCGTAGTCGGCGTCCGCGTCACCGGCGCCGGTGCCCTCGTCCGGGTCCTGCGGGTTGCTGGAGACGCCCTTGGTCACACCCGCCTGGCAGGTGAGGTTCTTCGGGTCGATGTTCTCGAACGAGTAGTTGATGACGTCGAGCTTCGCGGCGGCCCCGGAGGTGTCCAGGTTCTTCACGAAGTACTGGCGTCCGTAGATGCCCCACTGCGCGTAGTAGCCGACCTTGAGCTGCTTGCCCGCTCCGGCCACGTCGTCCGTGGTCACGGTGAGGGCGTTGGAGGCGGCCGACGGGTTGTCGGCGGTGTCCCGGGCCTTGACGGTGAAGGTGTACTTGGCGGCCGGGGCCAGCCCCTCCACGGTCGCTGCCAGGGTGTCCGCGCCGACGGACTTGACCAGGGTGTCACCGCGGTAGACGTCGTAGGCGGCGACGGCGACGTTGTCGGTGGCCTTGTCCCAGGCCAGGGACACCGTGGAGGCGGTCTTGCCGGTGGAGCGCAGGTTGCCCGGCGCGGTCGGCGGGGTCGGGTCGGTCGCCGGGTCCACCGTCTTGACGGCCAGCGGGTCGCCGGCCGGTCCGAGGTTGCCGCGGACGTCCTTGGCCCGGACGGTGAAGCTGTAGTCCGTGGCCGGGGTCAGTCCGGTGACGGTCGTCGCGGTGCCGGTCGCGGTGGCGACGGTCCTGCCGCCGCTGAGCACCTCGTAGCCGGCCACGGGGTGGTCGCCGCCCTTGGCGGCGGCCCAGCTCAGCGCGACGGTGCGGGAGGTCACCGCGGTGGCCTTGGGCGCGCCCGGCGCGGTCGGCGGCACGTCGGGGCTGCCGTCGCACTTGTCGCCGTTGATCGTGCAGCCGGTCGGGGCGCCGGGGGTGCCGGTCGCGGTGAACCAGTAGCTGTACGGCTCGGTGGAGCCGCCCGCCGGGACGTTGGCGTTGTAGAAGGCGTTCTTGACGGTCACGTGGCGTCCGTTGACCGTCGCCTCGCCGTTGTAGTTGCCGGACAGGGTGACCCCGGTCGGCAGGTCGAACTCCAGGGTCCAGCCGCTGACCGCGGCCGTGCCGGTGTTGCGGACGATGTAGGTGCCCTTCCACCAGGAGCCGCTGTCCTGGGTGGTGAAGGTCGCCGTCAGGGTGCCGGCCGCGTGGGCGGGTGCCGCGAGGGCGGTGAGGCCCGCGAGCGGCAGCAGCAGGGCGGTGCCGAGGACGGCGACGCGACGCCGCAGCCGTCGTGCGTCAGCGGGGGCGGAGGGACGTGCTGCGCCTCCGGAGAGGGGTGGTCTGCGCCTGTGGAACATGGTTCTCCCTGTGATGGTGGGGTGGTACAGGGGTGAGGTGAACCGTGCGCTTGGTGCCTGCGTGACCGGACGAAGGCAGGCCGGAATGCGGGTGGGGCCGGGGTGCAGGCCGGACACCGCCGTCCGTCAGGACGCCCCACAACGTAGAAGGTCTGGACCAATGCGTCAACAGGTCCGCACCGCTGACGCCCGCTCGGGCACACCCCCGTCCGGCCCCGGGGACCCACCGCCCGGGTCCGCCGGACCGGCGCTCCGCGGGGCGCCCGGGGCCGGTCCAGGAGCGGTCCGGGGCCGGTCCCGCGCCGGGCGCTCCCCGGGGAGCGCCGCCGTCACGCCCCCGTCAGCGCCGCCGCCAGGTCCTCCAGGCCGTCCGCCTCCCAGTCGAAGGAGTCCCCCGGCCCCGGCGGGTCCCCGGCCGGGCGCCGCACATGGGCGGTGCGCATGCCGACCGCCCGTGCCCCGCGCAGGTCCCAGGCGTGCGCGGCCACCATCAGCACCCGGTCGGCGGGGCAGTCCGCCGCGTCGAGCGCCAGCCGGTACACCTCCGGCGCGGGCTTGTAGGTCCGGGCGTCCTCGGCGGACAGCGCCTGGTGCCAGCGCAGTCCGGCGTGCGCGCTGAGGCGGAGCAGGGTGGCGCGGGCGGCGTGGGAGAGCGCGACGACGGGGAAGTGCCGTGCCAGCCGGGCCAGTCCGGCGGCCGAGTCCTCCCAGGGCGGCAGCCTGCGACCGGCGGACGCCAGCCGGGCGAGGGCCCCGGGATCGGTGACCCCGGCCCGTGCGGCCACGTGCCGGGCCGCCTCGGCGTCGATGGCCCCGGGCCCGGCGTAGGGGCGGTCGCCCGACAGCACCCGTTCCTGCTGTCGCCGGACGTACTCCTGCCAGAGGCCGGCCAGCCCGTCCACGGCCGCCCCCTCGGCGGAGGGCACCGCCTCGCGCACGGCCGCGCGCAGTCCGGCGGGCTCGTTCACCATCGTCCCGAGGACGTCGAGGACGACGACCTCGACGCGGCCCGCCCCTGCCATACGCACTCCCTCGTCCGGAGCCGCGCGCCGACGGGCCCGCCGCCGCCGGCACCGGTCGGCGGTCGCGACGGATCTGCTCGACGCCGCCCACCGTGCCCCGGCCGGGCGGGACCGGCCCCGCATTGCGCCGTTCGCGGCATGTCACGCCCCGCGCGGCCCCGCCCGCACCCCCGCGGAGCCCCGCCCGCACTCCCTCCGGGACACCGCCCGCACTCCCTCCGGGACACCCCGGCGCGGACCGGACGCCTTGGCGGCGCGCGACCGGGAACACCCGCTCCCGGGGGCGCGCCCCGGCAGTCTCCCGGCAGGCGTCACGGGCCCGAACGGCCCCTGGGGCAAAGGACATAACCATACCGCTGGGTGTACCTTCGGGGGCATGACGACGACGAAGGCCGGGGCGCCCAGACGGAGTGGTCGGCAGCGCGGCGCGCAGCACCTGACACCGGCCAGCGTGAAGATCCTCGACACCGCCTCCCGGCTCTTCTACGACCAGGGCATCCGCGCCGTCGGCGTCGAGGCGATCTCCGAGGAGGCGGGCGTCACCAAGAAGACCCTCTACGACCGGTTCGGGTCGAAGGACGGCCTCATCGTGGCGTATCTCCGGGCCCGTGACGGCCTGTGGCGGTCCACGCTGGTCAAGCACGTCAACGGGCACGAGGGCACGGCGGAGGAGAAGCTGGTCGCCACGCTGGAGGCGCTGCGGGAGTGGATCCGCGAGCGGAACCCCCGGGGCTGCGCCTTCGTCAACGCCTCGGTGGAGCTGCCCGAGGGGCATCCCGGCCGGGAGGTCGCCCGCGAGCAGAAGGCGTGGCTGCTGGCGTACATGACGGACCTCGCGGTCCAGGCCCGCGCGGAGGACCCGGGGGGCCTGGCCGCCCAGTTGATGATCCTGCACGAGGGGGCCTGCGTCGCCGACTCGATGGGCTCGGTGGACCGGGCCCTGGACCGCGCCGTGCAGATGGCCGTCGCCCTGGTCGGCGGCGCGGTCGCGGGGCGCGGGAGCGCGGCGCCGGCGACCGGTGGGCCCCTGGTTGCCGCGGCCGGCGCGGCGGACGACGGTGCCGGGGCGGCCGGCGAGGCTCCCGGGACCACGGCCACCGCTCCCGGCCGCTGACGAAGGGGTGGCCGGTCCGCCCGGGACCGGTCCCGGCCCCTCGTCCTCACCGCTCCGCCTCCCGCGCCGGAGGGACCCCCTCCGCCCGCAGGGCGTCGGCCGCCCCGCGCACGGCCCGGACGCGTTCCGGCCTCGCGTCCGCGCGCCGCGCCAGCCGGGTCGCGTACGCGCCGAGCAGTGGGTCCAGCCGGTAGCTCTCGCCCTCCTGGTGCCGGATCAGCCGGGCCCCGGCGAGGTCCCGCAGCGTCCGCGCCGCCTCGTCCCGGCAGACCCCCGCGGCGGCGGCGGCCGAGGCCGTGGTGACGGCGCCGTCCGGGAGCAGCCCCAGCAGGCGGAACATGCGGGCGGCGGGTGCGTCGAGGGTCCGGTAGGAGGTCTCGAAGGCGTCGCGCAGGACGAGGTCGCCCGCGGCGAGGCCGAGCCGGACGTGGTCGGACCGCAGCTCGGCGGCGAGGGTTCGGGCGCTGTGGTGGGCGTGGCCGACGATGTGCTCCCCGGCCAGGACCAGGGCCAGCGGGAGCCCTCCGCAGCGCGCGGCCAGCAGGTCCAGGGCGCCCGGGTCGGCGTCGGCGCGGCGGTCGCCGATGACGGAGCGGACCAGCAGGGCCGCCTCCGCCCCGGGCAGTTCCGGCAGGGTCAGGGTCACCGCGCCCGCCAGGGCCATGAGGCCGGGCAGTGCCGCGCGGCCGGTGACCAGCACGGCGCAGCCGGGCGAGCCGGGCAGCAGGGGCAGGATCTGCCGGGCGTGCGCGGCGTTGTCGAGGACGAGCAGGATCTCCCGGCCGTGCAGCGCCGAGCGGAGGGTGGCGGACCGCTGCGCCGGGTCGGCCGGTATGTGCTGCGGGGGGACGCCCAGGGCGCGCAGCATGTCGGCCAGGACCTCGAACGGGTCGGCGGCGGTGTCGGCGCCGGGGCCCCGGAGCCCGACGAAGAGCTGTCCGTCGGCGAAGCGCCCCCGGGCGACGGCGCGGTGGGCCCAGCGCACGGCGAGGGCGGTCTTGCCGACGCCGGGCGGTCCGTCGACGACGGCGACGGGGACCCCCAGGCACCGTTCGTCGCCGCACAGCACCCGGTCGAGAGCGTCGAGTTCGGCCGGCCTCCCGACGAAGCCGGGCTTGGCTGCGGGTAACTGGGCGGGGCGGATCCAGCCCTGCCGCTGGGCCGCCGCCTCGAGGGCGGTGGCGATGGCGGTGAAGGTGTCGCCGACGTCCAGCGCGCGGTCGCAGGCCTCCGCGAAGTTGACGGAGGGCGACCTCTTGCCGGTCTCGACCTTGCTGACGTGGCCCCGGTCGAAGTGGACGCGCGAGGCGAGCTGCGCGAGCGACAGCCCCTCCTGCTGGCGGTGGGCCCGCAGGAGCTGGCCGAACGTCGCGGGCGGGGCGTCGACGACCGACGCCCGCTCGGCGGTCCCCCGGGGGGACCGGGCCGCCTGTGCGTGCCGCGCTGATTCCAACGACATGGGGTTCCCCTCGGAACGGGCCGCGTCAGCGGCCGGCTGATTCGGGCCGGATGGGCCGGGCGCGGTCACCGCCCGGTCAGGTCATCGCCAGCAGATCGTCGAAGCCCGGGAAGCGGGCGGCGATGCCGTCCGGCGGGAAGCCGCTGGTCCAGCGGCCCTCCCTGGGGAAGAAGCGGACCGCCGTGTACGACGGCCGCGCTCCGGTGTCGAACCAGTGCCGGGTCCGGCCGGGGACGGAGAGCAGGTCCCCGGCGGTGCACAGGAGCGCGTACACCCGCCCCGCGGCGTGCAGGGAGAAGGAGTCGGCGCCCGCGACCAGGAAGCGCACCACGTCCTCGTCGTGGTGGTGCTCCTCCCGCCAGTGGCGGTGGGGCGGGGGCGCGGCGCCGGGCGCCCCGGGGGCGGCGCGGACGATGTCGACGAATCCGTAGCGGCCCTCGGCGCAGGTGTGGTCGATGTGGCTGCGGTACGCCTTGAGGATGGCGGTGTCCGGTGCTCCGGCCGGGAGCCGGCGGGCGGCGTGCCAACGCTCCAGGCGCACCCCGATGTTGAGCAGTTCCCCGCGGATGGTGTCCGGGTCCCCGGTGCGCAGCAGCACGGAGCGCGGGGCGTCCTCCGGCATGATCTGCAGGAGCGTCACCCGGTGAACTCCAGGGCGCCCCCGGCGGGGATGCCGTCCGGCGGCAGCAGCCGGCCGAGTCCCTCCAGACACTCCATCCGGGCGCGGGCCTCGTCGAGGTCGCGGCCCCAGGCGGTGACGCCGTACCGGTCGATGAGCACGGCGGGCGCGGTCCCCGCGGCGCGGTCGGCTCCGCGCGGGTCCGGGCAGAGCCGTACGGCGACCGGCGCGGAGGCGGCGAGGGCGCCCAGCGCCCCGCCGGGCGCGGGCCGCGCGTGGAGGACGGCACCGCAGCCGGGCACCCGGCGGTGGACCGCGAGGTGCGCGGGGGTGTCGGGCGAGGGCCACTCGGTCTCGCCGGCCAGGGGCAGCCCCTCGACCGGGTCGACCAGGACCGTGTCCCGACGGGACGTCACCCCTCCCCCGGTGGCGGCGGTGACCAGCAGGGCCTCCCCGGCCCGCACCGAGGCGCTGCCGTCCGCCCCGAACACCCCGCCGCTCCGGTACAGGGCGCGGCAGACGGTCACGAGGAGGTCGCGCAGCGACTCGGTGTCCTCGGGGACGTGCAGGGGCTTCACAACGGGCTCCTTCGGCGTCGGCCCGCGCGTCCGGACGGCGCGCGCGGGCGCCGGAGGGGTACCACCGCGACCGGCCGGGGGACATGGGCCAGCAGGTATACCCACCGGTATAGCTACATCCTAGGGAGGCGCTCTTCCGAGCGTCAACCGGCCCCCGGAGAGGGTGGCTTGAACGGGAGCGCTTGCGCTCCACCGGGGTGTTCGCTATCCCCGGACCATGAAACGGACGCATATCATCCGCTTCATGACGGTCTGCCGGAACGTCCCCGGCGGGGCCGATCTGACAGGAATCCGGGGGACGCACGGGCCCGGTCCCGGTCCCCTCCGGCCCGTCCACCCCGTCCGCCCGGTACCACCCGTCCCACGCGCCCGCCGCGTCCCGCCCTCGCGATCCGCCCCGTGTCCCGGCCCCGGGTCCCGCCGCGTCCCCCGGGCCCCGCCCGGCCCCGCCCGTCTCCGACGCCGTGCGGCGACCGCCTCCCGCCCCGCTCCGGACACCCTGCACGGGACGGTGTGACCGTGGCCGGTGTGAGCGCGGACAGCCCGTGCCGGACAGGGTGTGCCGGGCGGGCGCCCGGGACAGGGTGTGCCGGGCGGGCGCCCCGGCCCCGGCGGCCCGGAGCGGGCGGGGCCGGGGCGCTCGTCCGCTGTTGCCTGGCAACAGACAACAGGGCGTCCCTGTACAGCGCCTCGCCGGGCCCTCGATAGTGAAACCGCTTCCCCTCACGGGGACGGCGTCCGCACCGGACCGCCGCCGCCCCGGCCGCCGCCGGGCACCGGCCTGCGCCCCGGACCGGCCCGGCCGCCCCCGCCGCGCGACCCCCCGCGCGGGGCGCCCCGCACCAGCCGCACCCACGCACGTCGTAGGAGGCATGGATGGACCCTCAGCCCGGCCGGGCCGACATGACGGTGTCATCGACCGCGTTCTTCGGACTCGACGCGACGGCCCGCATCCGCCCGTCCCTCGCGCTCACCCTCTCCGACCACTCCTATCGGCCCAAGCCCGACGACCCGCGCGCCGACTGGGTCGCCAGCGTGGCGGCCCCGGCCTTCCGGACGCTCGCCCGGATGGGCGTCCTCGCCCCGCGCTTCTGCACGGTGGGAACGGGCGCCGGGCTCGACGCCCTGGCCGCCGTGGAGATCCTCGGCGCGCGCATCGTCGGCTTCACCGACCTCCACGAGGACGTGCTCGCCCACGCGCGGGAGAACATCCGGAGCAACGTCGTCGCGCCGGACGTCGAACTCGTCGGCGGCGCCGGGGACCTGCTCGCCCCGCTGGCCGGCCGGGTCTCGCAGGTCGACGTGGTCTACGAGAACCTGCCCAACATCCCCGTGGCGGGCTCCGGCGACCTCGCCGACGGGCAGACCAGTTCGACGTTCATCGGGGAACGCGGCGAGGAGATCCCCGGGTTCGCCGAGAAGAACCTCCTCAGCCTCCACTACCTCGCCCTCCAGCAGGCGCATCCGCTGCTGCGGACCGGCGGGCGCGTCCTGTCGTCGATCGGGGCCCGGGTGCCGCTCCCGGAGATCCTGAGCCTCTCCGGCGCCGCCGGGTACAACGGCAGCGTCCTGACCTACACCTGGAAGGTCCAGTCCGAGCCGCACGAGGTGGTCGGCGGCTACGCCCGCTGGGAGCGCGAGGGGCTCGGCCCGTTCCACTTCTACCCGGTGGAGGTGCTGCGCGAGGCGTTCGACGGCGTCTCCCCGGCGGCTGCGGGCGCGCGGGCCCTGCGCACGGAGGCCGAGCTCGCCCCGTACGGGATCAGCGCGGCGGACGCCCTGGCCCTGGTCGAGAAGGGCGAGCGGGTGGGCCACACGGTCGCGATGCTCGACTCGGTCCGGATCCCCGACTCCGCGCTCTGACGGCGGCGGCCCGCACTCTCCCACCGTGACACTCACCAAGGGGTCGCATTGAACCTCCAGCCGTTCACCGGCAACACCCCCCTCGTGGAACCCGGGACCCCCGACGCCCGGGCCCGGGTCCGTGTCCTCCCCGAGGCCGGGTTCCTGAATCCGGGGGGCGGCGGGGACCGCGCCGTCGGCCACGTCCTCGGCGACGCCGAGCGCCGCGGTCCGCTCCGGCCGGGCGCGGCGATCGCCGGGAACACCTCCGGCGCCACGGGTGCGGCCCGCACCGGCACCGGCACCGGCCCGGCCCGCGCCCCGGAGCCCGCCGGCTGATGGGCAGCACGCACAGGAACGTCGCCGCCGCGCTGGCCGCCGCCCTCCTCTGGGCCTTCGCCTTCGTGGCACCGGCCGCCGTGAAGCCCGCGAGCGAGCTGCTCCTGGTCACCGGCCGGTACTCCCTGTTCGGCCTCTGCGGCCTGTACGTGCTCTGGCGCGGGCGCGACCGGCTCCGGGCCATGCCCCGGCGCCGGGTCCTCTTCGGCCTGTACATCGGCTTCGTCGGGTACTTCGTCTTCTACGTCTGCGTCTCGTACTCCGCGACCATGGACAGCGGCTTCATCACCGCCGTCGTGGTGGGATCGTCACCGATCACCATCGCCGTGGCGGGCAACTTCGCCGAGAAGCGGATGCGCTGGCACGAGCTGATCGGCCCGGTCGTCCTGATCCTCACCGGTCTGGCGCTGCTCAGCACGGCGGACTACCTCCAGGGCGAGCGCACCGAGGTGGCCAACGACTCGCTGCTGGCCATCGCCCTGGCCCTGATGGCGATGCTGACCTGGTCCTACTTCGTGGTCCGCAACGCGCAGTCGCAGCGCACCTGGGAGACCAGGCCCGATCCGACCATCTGGGCCGGGCTGGTAGCGATGGGGGCGGGCGGCGCCTCCATGGTGCTGCTCCCCTACGCCGTCGCCACCACCCCGGACGCGACCTTCGACCCCTACCCCCTGTTCAAGATCATCGCCTGGTGCGTGTTCCTCGGCGTCCTCGGATCGTGGTGGGGCACCTACATCTGGGTGAAGGCGGCGCAGGGCATCCCGGTGCCCCTGGTCGGCCCCCTGCTCGCCACGGAGACCATCTTCGGGGCGCTCCTCAGCCTGCCGGTGGAACGGCGCACCCCCACCTGGACCGAGGCCGGCGGCGCCCTCCTCATCCTCTGCGGCATCGGCCTCTACTTGCTCCTCGACGTGAGAAACGCGCGGTCCCGCGACCGCGGCGGCGGTGCCCGGAGCGCGGACGACGCGTCCGACGTACCAGCGGTGACCTGAGCGGGACGGGAGCGAACCGCCCCGGCGGTCCAGTCCGGCATGTTCCGAAACGGAGGACAACCATGAGCAACTCCTTCTCGAACATCCAGCAGTCGCACGTCTTCTTCGACGACGCCCCCGGGCTCAAGAACTACTACGAGGGCTGGGCGTCCCGGTACGACGTCGACCTGGCCGACCAGAAGTGGGTGGCGCCGCGCGTCGCCGCCGACTTCGTCCACCTCCTCGCCTCCGCCTACCTCTCGCGGGACGCGACCGTCCTCGACGCCGGCTGCGGCACGGGACTGGTCGGCACCGTGCTGCGGACCCTCGGCGACTACGTCATCGACGGGGTCGACCTGTCGGAGAACATGGCCGCCGAGGCCATCAGGACCAACGCGTACCGCACGGTGCACGGTGGCTTCGACCTCGCGGTGCCCGCCCGGGACCCGCGGCTGGACACGTACGACATCGTCGTCAGCAGCGGGGTGTTCACCCTCGGCCACGTCCGCCCGACGGCGCTGTTCACCCTCATCGAGTACGCCCGTCCCGGCGGCCTGGTCCTGGTCTCCACCCGCGGCAGCTACGCGGCCGAGACCGGCTTCGAGGACTTCGCCCTGTCGCCCGAGGTGAGGGTGCGGGCGGCGCTGGAGTCCAGGCTGCGCAACGCCCACTACATCGCCGAGGAGCGGGCGGACTACTGGGTCTTCCGCAAGGCGGGCGGGGTGGACTGACGGGCCGCACACCCCCGCCGCGCCGCCCGGCCGGGCCGCCGCCCCGCCCCCACCGGGCGGCCCGGCCGGTACCGGGGCACCGGACGGCGGACGGTCGACGCCGGGCGTCCGCGCGGGCGGGGTCGGTGCGCGGCACACCCCCGGGCCGCGCACCGTCCCCGCCCGCGCGGGCGCCCGTCCCGGCCGCCGGGCCCCGGGACGCCGGGACGCCGAGCCGCCGAGCCGCCGAGCCGCCGAGCCGCCGAGCCGCCGAGCCGCCGAGGGGGTGGTCCCCCTGCCCCCACACCACCATCCGAGGCGTGCCGTCCGTGCGTGTCGTCGTGACCGGTTCGATGGTGACCGAGCATCTGACGGTGTTCCCCGGACGCTTCGCCGGCCGGTTCCTCGACAACCGGCTGGAGCGGGTCTCCCCGCCGTTCCTCACCGACCGGCTGGAGGTGCGCCGGGGCGGGGTGGCCGCCGACATCGGTTTCGGGCCGGTCCCGCTCGGTCTCCACCCGCTCCCGGTCGGCACGGCGGGCGCGGACTTCGCCGAGGACGCCGCCCGGCTCCGCGCCCACGGCGTCGACACCTCCGCCGTACGGATCAGCGACCGTCCGCGCACCGCGCGGTCCGGCCGCACCACCGACGAGGACCGGAACCGGATCACCGCCTGCTACGCGGGCGCCATGGCCGAGGCGCCCCGGATCGACCTCGCCGACGTCACCGCGCGCCCCACCGGACCCGCCCTCGTCCTGATCGGAGCCGGCGATGCCGCCGCGACACCCCGGCACACCGGGACCGCCCGACTCCTCCGCCTCCCCCTCACCGCAGCCCCGTCCCGGCGAGTCGCCGGTCCGGTCCGGCCGCGGGCCCGTGAACCCGTCGACGGGGCCCACTGGTTGTTCACCAGCGAGTACGAGGCGGCGCTGCTGCTGGAACGCACCGGCTGGACGGAACGGCACCTCCTCGGCAGGGTCGGCACCTGGATCACGACGCTCGGCGCCGACGGGGTCTCCCTGGCCCCGCTCGGGCGCGCCCCGGCCGCGCGTATGGGCCGTCCCCGCCGCCGGGATCGCGGACTCCGCGGGCGACGCCTTCCGGCCGGGTTCCTGGCCGGTGCGGCCTGGCACTGGCCCGGCGAACGGGCCGCCCGCCTCGGCCGCGCCCCGGCCACCACCGCGCTGGAGTCGGCCTGGCGCCAAGGGGTACGCCGCTGCTCCCCTCCGGTCTGATCGCCCGCGTGGCGCGGGCCTAGGGAATCGAAGCGGCCCGTGCCGTCGAGCCCCGCCCCTCGGCCGTGCCCTGAGCCCCGGGGCGGCGGGGATCTGCGGCGCCCGGCCCATGGCCGCCGGACCCTCGGCGGAACGGGAACCGCCGCCGGCCTCCCGACCGACGGGGCGACAGGGCGGTGCCTTGCCCGGGTTACGGCGAACGGCCGCCCCGCGTCAGGCGATCCGGGAGCGCAGCGCCTCGGCGCAGAGCCGGCCCAGCGAGAGCGAGGACGGTGAGACGGGCAGCAGCGCCGCGGCCACCTCCCAGGCGTCGCGGACCATCCGGCGTGCCTCGGCCGCGCAGAGGTCGAGGGCTCCGCTGTCCGCGACGCGGCGGGCCGCCCGGGCGGCGCCGTCCGGATCCGGGCCGGAGCGCACCTCCTCCCAGAGGCGCCGGGCCTCCTCCCGGGGCAGCAGGGCGACGGCGCGCACGAGGGGGTGGGTGACCTTGCCGTTGAGGAGGTCCTCGCCCGGCCGCTTGGCCTCGGTCCCCCCGGGCCCGGCGCCCCGCAGGTCGGCGACGTCGTCGGTGATCTGGTAGGCGGTGCCGACGGCCCGGCCCAGGGCGGCGAGCGCGTCGCACTCCGCCGGACCCGCCCCCGCGACCAGGGCGGCGATCCGGAAGGACGCGGCCACCGGCTCGCCGGACTTCAACCGGTGGGTGAGGATGACGAGTTGCTCAAGTACGGCGGTGTCCCCCGTGTCCAGCGCGGCGGCCATCTCCTCGTGGTGGCCCTGGATGTCGAGCGCCTGGCCGGTGTGCGCAGCCTGGAGGGCGTCGAGGTAGGTCTCGTACACGGCGGTCCGCAGCGGCCCGTCGGCGGGCAGGGTCAGGCGGACGGCCCGGTACATGCTGAAGTACGCCATGGTGCCCGCGTTGATCGCGGTGGCGGTGCCGTGGACGAGGTGGGCGCTGGGACGGCCGCGGCGCAGCGGGGCGTCGTCCTGGATGTCGTCGACGATCAGCGATCCGGTGTGCAGGAGTTCGCAGGCCGCCCAGAGCGGCCCGTAGCGGCGGCCGTCCACGCCCAGCGCCTCGGCCGCGGTGGCCGCGAGCCTCGGCCGCCACCGCCGCCCGCCCTGGTCCACGGTCCCGCGCACGGGGGCGATGAGGGCCCTGTGCACCCGGTCCTGGAGGCGGCGGGCCGTCTCCTGCAGGAGGGGCCCCGCCGCCTCGGCGGTCAGCAGTTCCTCGGCGGTCCCGGGGTGCGGACGGGCCGGGTAGAGGCGCTCGATGTCGGGTTCCGGCGTCCACGGGGCGCCGGTGCCGGGACCGTGCGGGACCGTGTCCGGCCCGGCCGGGGCGGCCTCGTGGCCCTGGGGGCCGGCGAGCGGCCGGTGCCGACCCTGGTGGGGGTCGGTGCGGGGGCACGGAGTGCCGGGACGGGTGTCCCCGGCGGGCTGCCGCCCCTGGGGCGGAACCGTCTCGTGGGTGAGTTCGCCTTGCTGCCCGGCGGGCATCCGTCTCTCCATCCGTCTGTTCGGGGGAAGCTGTCCGCGGTGGCCGCCCGGTCGGGCGGCACCGGAGAGGGTGCGGGGCCGCGATGGGGGTGGTCCGCCGTTGAGCCGGGCCCCGCCGGGGGGTCGACGCCCCACCAGGTCCGGCCCCGGGGAGATCCGGGTTCCGGGGAGATCCGGGTTCCGGGGAGGTCCGGGCGCCGGGGTGACCACCCCCGCCCCGGTCCCGCCCGGTGAGCACCTCCCTGGCCGGCCCTCGGCATGGACCCTGCGTGCGGGTCCGCCGTGCCCGTAGGGGCCGTAGGGGCCGTAGGGGCCGTAGGGCCATGTCACCCCCCGGTGGTCCTCTCCATCGGTCCCCCGTCCGCCCGCGCCGCGCCCTCCGGGGGCTGTGCCGGGACGGGTGCCGCCGCGCCGTGGCGGTGCGGCCGGTGGTAGGAGCGGGTGCGCAGCCGCAGGACGGCCAGGGCGGCCGTCGCGGTCAGCGCGAACCACAGCAGCCCCCGGGCCGCGTAGGCGCCGGGCCAGGTCCCGGTAAAGGAGGCGGCCCAGGCAGCCTGGGACGGACCGTGCAGCGGCAGGAAGGGCAGGCCGGGCTGGTCGGCCGGGGGGTTCATCCCGGGGTTCTGGAGCCCGTTGTCGATGATGCTGGCCATGATGATCGCGAAGAAGCCCTCCAGCTCCCCCTTCAGCAGCGAGCCGAGCATGATCCCGATGCCGCCGAACGCGGCGTTCGCCGTGAAGAACGCCAGGACCAGCGCCCCGTACTGCCGTTGACCGAAGGACAGGTGCAGCAGCGTGGCCGCGTACAGCGCGAGCGCGGCGGCGATGACGAGCGCCGCCGCCACCTTCGCCGCCGTCAGATGGCGCCGCCGGTAGCCGGCCAGGACCAGGCGCCGGTCCATCGGGCCGGACTTGAACGCCTCCATGAAGGCCATGAACCCGGCGGTGACCGTGACCGCGTTCATCGCGCTGTTGATCTGCATCGTGCGGTTGTTGTCGGCCTCGATGTAGCCGCCGGCCGGGAACACCTGGAAGCGCAGCGTCACGTGGTACCCGCAGGTCCGCGTCATGAAGATCCACACCAGTGGGAAGGCGACGGCGAGCAGCAGCGCGAGGCGGTTGCGCGCGTGGGAGGCCAGGACGAAGCGCAGCGCCGTGGCGAAGGGGCGGCGCGCGGCGTTCATCCGGCCCGCACCCCCTCGGTCAGCCGTCCGTCGCGCAGCGCGTGGACCGAGTCGAAGTGCCCGAGGTCGTGCAGGAGATGGGAGACCACGACGAGGGCCTGGCCGTCGTCCCGCAACTCGCGGGCGAGGCGCCAGAACCGCTGGTGGGTGTCCCAGTCGAAGCCCTGATAGGGCTCGTCGAGGACCAGCAGCGCGGGCCGGTGCATCAGCGCCAGGACGAGGTTCAGCTTCTGCCGGGTGCCGCCCGACAGGGTCCCGGCCCGCCGTCCGAGGGCGTCCCGGCAGCCGAGCGCGGCCAGCAGCGCCGACGCCCGCCCCACGTCGGGCAGCCGGTAGGCCACCTGGAAGATCTCCAGGTGCTGGGCCACGGTCAGCAGGGGGTTGACGACGGTCTCCTGCGGGGAGTAGCCCACCTCGCCGTTCCGGCGCACCGAGCCCCGGTCGGGGGCCAGTTCGCCGACCATGGCCCGCAGCAGGGTGGTCTTCCCGGCGCCGTTCTCACCGACGACGCCGACGAGGCGGCCGGGTTCGACCACGAGGTCCACTCCGCGCAGCACGGCGCGCTTCCCGTAGGACTTCCACACCCCCTCCATGGACAGCGGCGGTCCCGCCCCGGGTACGCCCCGGCCCCTGTGCGCTCCGTTCCTCACGGAACTGCCAACGAGCGGACGGCGCACGGGACACGGGCGTCGCGCCGGACCGCCCGCGCACCACGTCCCCCGTCCCCCGTCCCGCTTGCCGCATCCAACTCCCATGGAAATCAAGGCGCTCCCGGATCGACGGCCTCCGGTCCCACCGGGCCGCCCGGCCCGCACCGGGCGGAGGACCGCCCGCTCCGACGGCGGCCGACACCCTGACCTGCGGTTCCCATCTCCGTTGCCACCGGGGGCCGTTGATCGGAACACCCGGTTCCGGCACCGTCCCGGGGCCGCGGCGCCCGCGGATTCACCCTCTTCCGGCACCCCGCCCCGCCGTCGCGCCGCCGACCCGACCGCGCCCGACCCCTTGACGGGGCCCGCCGCGCGGCTAAGGTCTAGACCTGCGTACGTAGGTCTAGACCTGCGCGGTGGGGCCGCCGGACCGGCGGCCCCGCGTTCCGGGGCGGGGCGGTTCGACGTGTATCGAAGAGAATGGAATGTCATGAACATGAAGAGGAAGGCGGCCATCGCGATCGGAGCGCTGGCCGCTCCGATGATCGCCCTCACCCTTCCGGTGAGCACGGCCAACGCCCACGGCTGGGTGGTCACCCCGAACAGCCGTCAGGACCAGTGCGCGACGGGCACGGTCAAGTGCGGCCAGATCAAGTACGAGCCCGCGAGCGTCGAGGGCCCGAAGGGCCTGCGCACCTGCAGCGGCGGCGACGCCCGCTGGGCCGACCTGGACGACGACAGCAAGGGCTGGAAGGTCCTGCCGGTCGCCACCAACCAGACCTTCACCTGGCGCATCGAGGCCCGGCACGCCACCTCCAACTGGCAGTACTTCATCGGCAACACGAAGCTCGCCGAGTTCTCCGGGCGGGGCGCCCAGCCCCCGGCCGAGGTCAGCCACCAGGTGAACTTCGGCAACTTCACCGGCAAGCAGAAGGTGCTCGCCGTCTGGAACATCGCCGACACCACCAACGCCTTCTACGCCTGCGTCGACGTCAACATCGGCGGCACCGGCGGGGGCGGCGGCGACAACGGCGGCGGTGACAACGGCGGCGGCGGCACCGGTGGCGGCGGCGACAACGGCGGCGGCGGCGAGCAGCCCGGCGACTGCACCGTGACGCCCTGGAACCGCGGCTCGGTCTACACCGGCGGCCAGACCATCTCGCACAAGGGCCACAACTGGCGCGCCAAGTGGTGGGTCCAGGGCGAGGAGCCCGGCACCACCGGCGAGTGGGGCGTCTGGGAGGACCTCGGCCCCTGCTAGGACCGGCCCTCGGACCGCCGCCCGCCGTGCGGCGTCCGGCACGCCCGCCCGGCGCGCGGCCGGAGCCGTCCCCGTCCGTCCGGTACGAGGACCCCGCTCCGCCGCGCGACGGCACGCGCCGCCGGACGCCGCACGGCCCGGCCACCGGCCGGACGACGGCACCGTGACGACAGGAACGGGCCCGCCGTGACCCCGTGTCACGGCGGGGGCCGGCGCGCCCCTCCGGGTGCGCGCCGGCCCCGCGCGCCCCCGGCGCCCCCACCGCACCGCCGCTTCTCGCACCGCCACCCCACCGGCCGACTCCTCCACCCCACAAGGAGCCCTCATGAGAACCCGACACCGCGTACTCGCCTGCGCCGTCGCCGCCCTGTTGGGCGGAGCGGGTGCGATGGCCACCCCCTCCTCCGCCGCGCAGGCGGCCAACCTGCTGGCCAACCCCGGCTTCGAGTCCGGAACCCTGTCGGACTGGTCCTGCTCGGGCGGGACCGGATCGGTCGTCAGCAGCCCGGTCCACGGCGGCACCAAGGCGCTGGCCGGCGCCGTGAGCGCCGGTGACAACGCCAAGTGCGCCCAGACCGTCGCCGTCGAGCCGAGCACGCAGTACACCCTGTCGGCCTGGGTGCGCGGCAACTACGCGTACCTCGGCGTCACCGGGGGCACCTCCACGTGGGCCGCCTCCGCCCCCGACTGGAAGCAGCTCAAGGTCACCTTCACCACCGGTGCCTCCCAGCGCACCGCCGAGGTCTTCCTGCACGGCTGGTACGGCCAGGGCACCTACTACGCCGACGACATCAGCCTGGACGGGCCGGGCGGCGGCGACGACCGCGAGGCCCCCTCCGTCCCCGGCTCCCCACGCGTCACCAGGACGTCCGCGACCAGCGTCTCGCTCGCCTGGAACGCCTCCACCGACAACATCGGTGTGACCGGCTACGACGTCTACCGCGACGGGGTCCTGGCGACCTCGGCGACGGGCACCAGCGCGACCGTCCAGGGCCTGACGCCCAGCACCGAGTACCGCTTCACCGTGCGGGCCAAGGACCGGGCGGGCAACGTGTCCGGGGACTCCGTGGTCGTCACCGCGAAGACCGGTGAGAAGGGCGACGACGGCGGCCGCTTCATCCAGGCCGCGCCGTACCTCTACCTCGGCTGGGGCAACCCGCCGAGCGCGACCGAGGTCATGAAGTCCACCGGCATCAAGTGGTACACGATGGCCTTCATCCTCGCGCAGAACGGGTGCAACCCGTCCTGGGACAGCCAGCGTCCGCTGACCGGCGGCGTGGACGAGACCACCATCCGGGCCATCCGGGCGGCCGGCGGCGACGTCGTCCCCTCGATCGGCGGCTGGAGCGGCAACAAGCTCGGCCCGAACTGCACCACCACCGAGGCCCTGGCCGGCGCCTACCAGAAGGTGATCGACGCCTACAAGCTCAAGGCGATCGACGTCGACATCGAGAACACCGACGAGTTCGAGAACGCGGCGGTGCAGGACCGCATCCTGGGCGCCCTGAAGATCGTCAAGCAGAACAACCCCGGCCTGCGGACGATCCTCACCTTCCCGACGCTCAACACCGGTCCCAACTCCTGGGGCAACCGCCTCATCGAGCGCTCCCAGGCCCTGGGCGCGGACATCGACAACTTCACCATCATGCCGTTCAACTTCGGCGGCCAGTCCGACATGTACGGCCACACGGTGCGGGCCACCGAGGGGCTCAAGACCAAGCTGATGTCGACCTTCGGCTGGACGGAGGCGGAGGCCTACGCCCACGTGGGCATCTCCGGCATGAACGACAACAGCGACGCCGGTGAGGTCACCACCGCGCAGATCTGGACGCAGATCCGCGACTGGTCCAACTCCCACCACATCGGCCGGCTGGCCTTCTGGGCGGTCAACCGCGACCGTCCGGAGTGGAAGTTCACCTCCATCACCGCCGGCTTCACCGGCTGATCCGAGGCGCGGGCCCGCGGGGCCGCCGGACCGTCCCCAGGTCCGGCGGCCCCGCTCCGCCGTGACCGCGGGACGGCCCGGCGTCAGGCGGCGGCGAGCGTGAGGATCACGCTGTCGCCGGTCGTGGTGATCTGCACGGCGGTCTCGCCACCGGTCGCGGTGAAGGTGCCGCCGATGTCGATCACGGTGTACTGGGCGCCCTTGAGGGCGGACCGGTAGGCGTCGAGCGTGGCCTCCGGGTCGTCCGTGCGGTACATGAGGACGTACGCGCCCTTGCCGCCCGTCACGGAGGTCAGCTCGCCCTCGGGCAGCGGCAGTCCGGCGGGCAGGTCGTCCGGGGCCTTCACCGCGGCGGGGGCGGCGTCGGAGGAACCGCCCGTACCTCCGGAGGCGTCGGTCCCACCGGTGGCGCCGGTGTCCGCGGCGCCGGCCTCCGAAGCGGTGGCGGCGGGCTTGTCGTCGCCGCTCCCGGTCGCCGAACCGTCACCGCCGCAGGCGGTCAGGCCGAGGACGACGGCGGCGGCGAGGGCGGCGAGCGGGGTGGTGCGCTTCCAGGACACGATGACTTCCCGTCAGATGGCGGATGGGTCGGTTCCGGGGAAGGCTGACACAGCGAATTGCTTTTTGACAAGTGTAAACTCCGCTCCTAGCGTGGGCCCATGGACCGGACTTCCACGACGCGCAACCAGGATCTCCAGCGCCAGTGGTACGGCACTCCGCTCGGCGAGCTCTGCCGGGACCTGTGCTCCCTGTTCGGGGTGACCCAGTCCGGTCTCGCGGAGATCCTCGGGGTCTCACCGGCCATGCTCAGCCTCGTCATGAGCGCCCAGCGCGCCCGGATCGCCAACCCCGACGCCGCGGCCCGCCTCTCGGCGGTGCTCCATCTCGCCCACGGCGTCCGCAGCGGCACGGTGCCGGCCGACGGCGTGCGGGAGCGGCTGGCGGCCATCCGCGTCAGCCGCACCCCGGGCCGGGACTCGCTGCGCACCGCCCCTCCCCCGCCGGTACCCACGCGGCCGGGTCCGTCCGCCGCGCGCGGTCCGGCCCGGGACGCCGACACGGGCTTCGTCCTGCGGCTGCGCTCCCTGCTCGGCTCGCGTTCCGGCCCGGCGGGGATCGAGGCGGCGGCGGCCCTCCTCGACACCGACCACCCCGGTCTGGCCGACCTCCTCCGCACCTGCGGCGCGGGAACGACCGACGAGGCCGTGGCCCTCGTCCGGTCCCCCGGCACCGGCGCGCCCGACAGGGACCGCGACGGGAACGGCCACGGACCGCACGACTGAGCCCCGGCGACCGGCGGGAGCGGCGGGAGCGCCCGCCGGAGACGCCGGGGCACGACGGTCACCGTCGTTGCGGCGGGAAACGGACGCCCCGCGCACGGCGCGTGGGCGCGGTCCCCGTGTGCCCCTCGCCCCGGTCGGGGCCCCGGCCCCCCGTACGGGTCCGGAAACGGCCGAGGGCCGGTTCGGATGTCCTCCGAACCGGCCCTGACCGACGACTCCCACGAGTCGGGACGACAGGATTTGAACCTGCGACCCCTTGACCCCCAGTCAAGTGCGCTACCAAGCTGCGCCACGTCCCGATGCGTGTACGGCGGCGGGGCGGGCCCCGGATTCCGTGTGATCACGCAGGTTGAACCCTACCCCATGGGGAGGCGCCGCCGGGCCTCCGGCCGGGCACGGTGCCGCGCGGGTCCGGCGGGGTCGCCCCGGCTCTGCCCGCTGATGTCGACCACCCGGGTCACGCCGAAGCGGTCGGCGCACATCCCGACGGTGTCGCCCCGCATCCGCTTCCCCGGCGGCGCCCCGGCGCCGCCGTCCGCCGAGAGCCCCTCCCCGTGGCCGCGCGGCTCGGCCTCGTCGTCCCCGCCGACGCCCATCGGGAAGGTGGTGCCGGGGCGGCGCTCCGGCCCGGGCGGGACGTCACCGGCCATCAGGGCGCAGCCGCTCGGCGTCTCCGGCACGGCGCGCACGACCCGCGCCGCCTCCGGGGCGCCGGCCCGCCCGAAGTCGCCATGGGTCCTGAGCGCGAGGGTGGCGCCGAGGACCTCCCGGTGGAACTCCCCGGCCGGGCGGGCGTCACCGTCGAACGGGACGTACGGGTAACGGCGCGAGATCATCGGACCGTCCGCGATCGGAATGAACGGTCCGTGCCCCGCACGCCGACGCGCGGCACCGGCGACGGCTCGGCGGAAGGGGCCGCGGGGCGCCCGGAAGAGGCGGCATGGCGTCGGCGGAGGCCGCCGTGGCCTCCCCCGCGCCGTGCCTGCCCGCGTCACCCCGCCCGTCCCGCCGCGCTCCGTCCTCCTTCCGTCGCGCCCCCTCCGTCACCCCCTTCCGTCACGCTCCGCAGGAGCGCAGGAAGCGGCGGGTGCGGACCGCGATCGGCAGGGGTGCCTCCGGGGCGCAGGGGTACATGTCCTGCTCGACGATGGCGAACAGGTCGGTCCCGAGTCCCTGGGCCGCCGTGAGCACCGGCCCCAGGTCGGGCACGCCGGACGGCGGCTCGCACATCACCCCGCGCGCCACGGCCGGGCCGAAGGGCACGCCCTCCGCCCGGACCCCGGCGAGGATCTCCGGGTCGACCTGTTTGAGGTGGAGGTAGCCGAGGCGCTCGCCGTAGGTCTCGATCAACTCGACGCTGTCGCCGCCGCAGTAGGCGTAGTGGCCGGTGTCCAGGCAGAGGCCGACCAGGTCGGGGTCGGTGGCGTCCAGGAAGCGGGTGACGTGCTCCTCGGTGTCGATGTGGGTGTCGGCGTGCGGATGGACGACGACCTCCAGCCCGTAGGCGTCCCGGACCTCGCGGCCCAGGCGTTCCATGCCCCGGGCGAGGTGGGCCCACTGCCCGGCGGTCAGCTCGGGCGGTTCCAGGATCTCGGCGGTCCGGTCGTCGCGCCAGAAGGAGGGGATGACGACGAGGTGCCGGGCGTCCACGGCGCGGGTCAGGGCGGCGACCCGGCGGACCTGCTCCCACGCCTCGTCCCAGGCGTCGGGGCCCCGGTGGAGCCCGCAGAAGACGGTGCCCGCCGAGACCCGCAGGCCGCGCCGGGCGACCTCGTCGGCGAGGCGGGCCGGATCCGTGGGGAGGTACCCGTAGGGGCCCAGTTCGATCCAGGCGTAGCCGGCCTCCGCGACCTCGTCGAGGAAGCGTTCCCAGGGGACCTGGCGGGGGTCGTCGGGGAACCAGACGCCCCAGGAGTCGGGCGCCGAGCCGACGCGGATGCGGTCCAGGGCGGAGGACATGTCGGGTCTTCCCTTCGGCGTGCGACGGACGGGGGCGGGACCCGGACGGATCCGGTCGCCGCCACCCGGCGTCGACCGGGCCCTTCCGGGGGACCTACTGGAGGGACGGCAGCCACCGCCCGGTCCGAGGAGCCCCGTACATGACCGAGTCAGCGCAGGTCTTCGATCTGATCACGATGGGACGGGTGGGAGTCGATCTCTACCCCCTGCAAACGGGTGTACCCCTGGCCGAGGTGGAGACGTTCGGCCGGTTCCTCGGCGGCTCGGCCGCCAACGTGGCGGTCGCCGCCGCCCGGCTGGGCCGCTCCGTCGCACTGATCACCCGCACCGGTGACGACCCGTTCGGCGGCTATCTGCGCCGCGCGCTGGCGGAGTTCGGCGTGGACGGCCGCTGGGTGCGGGCGGTCGCCGCCTACCCGACCCCGGTGACCTTCTGCGAGATCTTCCCGCCCGACGACTTCCCCCTCTACTTCTACCGCCGCCCCAAGGCCCCCGACCTGGAGATCAACCCCGGGGAGCTGGACCTCGCGGCGATCCGGGCGGCCCGGGTGTTCTGGGTGACCGGCACCGGTCTCAGCGAGGAGCCGAGCCGTACGGCGACGCTGGAGGCGCTCGCCCACCGCGCGAAGTCCGGCACCACCGTCCTGGACCTGGACTGGCGGCCGATGTTCTGGAGCAGCCCCGACGACGCCCGGCCGTACTACGCGCGGGCCCTGCGGCACGCGACGGTCGCCGTCGGCAACGTCGCCGAGTGCGAGGTCGCCACGGGGCTGCGCGAGCCGCGCGCCTGCGCCGAGGCGCTGCTGGCGGCGGGGGTGGAGCTGGCCGTCGTCAAGCGGGGGCCGGCCGGGGTCCTGGCCGCGCACCGGGACGGACGGACCGTCGAGGTGCCGCCGGTGCCGGTGGAGGTCGTCAACGGGCTGGGCGCGGGCGACGCCTTCGGCGGCTCGCTGTGCCACGGGCTGCTCTCCGGCTGGGACCTGGAGCGGACCGTGCGCCGGGCCAACGCCGCGGGCGCGCTGGTCGCCTCGCGGCTCGCCTGCTCGTCCGCGATGCCCACGGAGCCGGAGATCGACGGCCTCCTCACGGGCGCGGCGCCGTGAGGCGCACCGGCGGACGGGCCACCGCGCGCGAAGACGCGCGCCGGAGCGCGGGCCATGACGCGCCGTGACGCGCACCCGCGAGTGGGCCCCGCACCGTGCCGTCCGGGACCCGCCGTGGCGGCGCCCCAGCGGTGCCCGTCCCCCGAACCGCACTGCCGGACTCGCCGGGAGCCCGGGCAGGACCCGTCCGGGACCCGCCCGGGAGGGCCCCGCCACGCCGCCGCGGCGGCGGCACAGGGCATGGTGGGGGCGGGGCACCGCGCCGCCCGGACCGGGCCGGCGCGGAAGGGGCCGCGGCCGCGGCCCCCGTCCCGCCGTGACCGAGGAGAGGACCGATGACGCACCACCTCCCCGCGGGCAGCGCCGCGAGCGGCCCGTATCTCGTGGACGTGACGCCCCGTACGGCCGACTGGGGCCACGCGTCCCTGCGGGTGATCGGCCTTCCGCCGGGCGGCAGCCACCGCTTCGACAGCGGCGGCAGCGAATGGATCGTCCTCCCGCTCAGCGGCGGCTGCACGGTCACCACCGGGCCCGCCACCACCGGGCCGGCCACCGACGCGGCGGACACCGCCCCCGGCAGCCTCATCCCGGCGGACACCACCGGGACCGCCCCCGCGGTGGCCTCCCCCGGGCCCGGCGCTCCCCCGGACGCCGCCCGCCCGGGGCCCGCCGCCGGGGCCGGGCCGGACGCGCGGCGGACCATCCGGCTCACCGGCCGCGACAGCGTCTTCGACGGGGTGAGCGACTTCGCCTACGTGCCGCGCGACACCCGCGCCACCGTGGCCTCCGAGGGCGGCGGACGGTTCGCGCTCGCCGGGGCCCGCTGCGACCGGCGGCTGCCCGCCCGCCACGGCCCCGCGCACCGGGTGCCCGTCGAGCTGCGGGGCTCCGGGAGCTGCTCGCGGCAGGTCAACAACTTCGCCGCGGCCGACGCCTTCCCCTGCGACCGGCTGATCGCGGTCGAGGTGCTGACCCCCGGCGGCAACTGGTCCTCCTTCCCGCCCCACAAGCACGACCGGCACCGCCCCGGCGAGGAGTCGGAGCTGGAGGAGGTCTACTACTTCGAGTTCGCCGCCCACGACGGCGTCCCCGGCCTCGGCTACCAGCGGGTCAGCCCGTCCGGGGCGGGCAGGGGGACGGACGTGCTGGCCGAGGTCCGCGACGGGGACGTGGTGCTGGTCCCGGACGGCTGGCACGGGCCCTCGATGGCCGTGCCCGGCCACCACATGTACTACCTCAACGTGATGGCCGGGCCCGTCGACGAGCGCGCCTGGCTGATCCGCGACCACCCGGACCACGCCTGGGTCCGCGACACCTGGCCCGGAACGCCGGCCGACCCCCGGCTCCCCCTCTACAGCGCACCGGAGCGTCCCGCATGAGCACCGCCACCCACCGGCTCACCACCGCCCAGGCCCTCGTGCGCTTCCTGGCCGCCCAGTACACCGAACGCGACGGCGTGCGGCACCGGTCGATCACCGGTATCCGGGGCATCCTCGGCCACGGCAACGTGGCCGGGCTCGGCCAGGCCCTGGTCGAGTACGCCGGGCTGCTGCCGTTCCACCAGGGCCGCAACGAACAGGCCATGGTGCACGCGGCCGTCGGGCACGCGCGGCGGCTCGGCCGGCTGTCGGCGCAGGCGGTGACGACCTCCATCGGTCCGGGCGCCACCAACCTCGTCACCGGGGCCGCGCTCGCCACCGTCAACCGGCTGCCCGTCCTGCTGCTGCCCGGCGACTACTTCGCCGCGCACCCCGCCGACCCGCTGCTCCAGCAGCTCGAACACCCGGTCGGTGCCGACGTCTCCGTCAACGACACGCTGCGGCCGGTGTCCCGCTACTTCGACCGCCTCACCCGCCCCGAGGCGCTGCTCGCCTCCGCCCCGGCCGCGATGCGGGTGCTGACCGACCCCGCCGAGACGGGCGCGGTGACCCTCGCGCTCCCCCAGGACGTCCAGGTCCAGGCGTACGACTGGCCCGCGGAGTTCTTCGCCGACCGGGTCTGGCGGGTGCGCCGCCCCGCGCCCGATCCCGTCGAACTCGCCGACGCCGTACGGGCGGTGCGGTCCGCGGCGCGCCCGCTGATCGTCGCGGGCGGCGGGGTGCGGCACAGCGGGGCCGAGGCGGCGCTGCGGGCCCTGGCGGACGCCACCGGCATCCCCGTCGCCTCCACCCAGTCCGGGAAGGGCTCGCTGCGCCACGACCACCCGGCCGACATGGGCGGCATCGGCCACACCGGCACCGCCGTCGCCGACGAACTGGCCCGCACCGCCGACCTGGTGATCGGTGTCGGCACCCGGTACACCGACTTCACCACCGCCTCCGGGACGCTGTTCCGGCGCCCGGACGTCCGCTTCCTCAACCTCAACATCACCGCCTTCGACGCCCACAAGCTCGCCGCGCGCACCCTGGTGTGCGACGCCCGGACGGGGCTCATCGCGCTGGCCGAGGGGCTGTCCGGGCACCGGGTGGCACCGGTCTACGAGGCGGAGTACCGGGCGGGCAGGGCCCGTTGGGAGGAGACGGTGGTCTCCGCGTTCGCCGCCGGCGACGGGAGCGGGGTGCCGACCCAGACTCAGGTGCTCGGCGCGCTCGACGCGGTGGTGGGCGACGAGGACGTGGTGGTCAACGCGGCCGGCTCGCTCCCCGGGGACCTGCACCGGCTCTGGCGGGCCCGCTCCCCGCACCAGTACCACGTGGAGTACGGCTACTCCTGCATGGGCTATGAAATCCCGGCCGCCCTCGGGGTGCTCCAGGCGGCGCCGGGAACGCCGGTGTGGGCGCTGGTCGGGGACGGCACCTATCTGATGAACCCGACCGAGATCGTGACCGCCGTCCAGGAGAACCTGCCGCTCAGGCTGGTCCTGGTGCAGAACCACGGCTACGCCTCCATCGGCGGGCTGTCGGAGGCGGTGGGCGCCGGGGGCTTCGGCACCGCCTTCCGCCACCGCGCCGCCGACGGCTCGTTCACCGGGGCGCCGCTGCCGGTCGACCTCGCCGCGAACGCGGCCAGTCTGGGCATGGCGGTGCTGCGCGCCCGCACGGTAGGGGAGTTGCGCGAGGCGCTGGCGGTGGCACGCGACGCCGACCGGCCGACCTGCGTGTACGTCGAGACGGCGCCGGACCCGGCGGCCCCCGGCGCCCACGCCTGGTGGGACGTGCCGGTCGCGGAGGTGTCGGCGCTGCCGTCCACCACCGCCGCGCGCGCCCGCTACGAGCGGGAGGCCGCGGCCCGGCGGCACCGTCTCTGACCCGGCGGGCGAAGGGCGCCGCCCGGTCCGCGCGGACCCTCCCCGTGCCGTGACCCGGCGCTCACGCGCCCGCACCGCCCCCGCCCGGCGTTCGCGGCCCCGAGGCCCGGCGCCCGCGTCCACCCCCGTGGGCCGCGGGTGCCCGGTCCGGGACCGGCGCCGGGGCGCGGGTCAGTGGGCCGCGTCCAGCCGGGCCCGCTGGTCGGCGGTCAGCTCCAGGTCCACGGCCGCGAGGTTCTCCTCCAGCTGGGCCGTCGTCGAGGCCCCGGCGAGCGGCACGATGGGCAGTTCCGCGCCGATCTGCCAGGCCAGGACGACCTGGTTGGCGGTGGCGCCGGTCTCCCGGGCGATGTCGCGGAGCACCGCGAGCCGGGCCGGGGTGCCCGGGTGGTCGTAGTCGGGCGCCGGGGGCTTGTCCTCGCGGACGTAGGCCCCGGCCAGCAGGGGCGAGTACGCGACGAGCGTGAGACCGGGCTCGGCCCGCAGATAGCCGATGAGGTCCGGGCCCGCGTGGCCGAGGCTGCCGTCCGGGAACAGTCCGCTGGGCACGTCGAAGCGCGGGCGCAGCAGGCTGTGCTGGTACTGGAGCACCTCGTAGCCCGGCAGTCCGGCCGCGGCGGCCAGGGCGCGGGCCCGTTCGACGCGCCAGGCGGCCTGGTTGCTGACGCCGAGCAGCCCGACGGTGCCCTCCTCGACGAGGGCCCCGAAGGCCGTCACGGTCTCCTCCTGGGGGACGGAGGGGTCGTCGATGTGGGCGTACAGCAGGTCCAGCCGCTCCACGCCGAGCCGTTCGCGGCTGCGGTCGGCGGCCTCGCGGATGATCCCGGCCGACAGGCCCTCCGGGTTGTCGAGGAAGCCGGTGCCGGGGGCGAGGGGGCGGGCGCCGAGCTTGGTGGCGACGAGGACCTCGTCGCCGACGCCCCGGCTGCGCCGCCAGCGGCCGAGCAGTTCCTCGCTCTGCCCGCCCTGGCCGCCGTCGTGCCAGTAGGCGTAGTTGTCGGAGGTGTCGATGAGGGTGCCGCCGGCCTCGACGTAGCGGTCCAGCAGCGCGAACGAGGTCCGCTCGTCCGTGAACGACCCGAACAGCATCGCGCCGAGGGCCAGCACGCTCACCTCGCGCCGGCGTGCCGGATCGGTGCCGATGACGCGGTACTTCATAGCGGTTCCTCCGTGGTTCTCCGGCCCGGTCCTCCGGGCACGGGAGGAGTCTTCAGGCTGGAGCGCACTCGAAGTCAAGCCCCGTCCGGGGATGCTATGTTCGCGGCGGTTCACGCCCTTCCGGCGCCGCACCGGCGCGCCGTCCCGGAACGGGTCCGACAGGGAGGGACCCTCTTGACCAGCCGTGTGTTCCTGGTGGCGCCCGCGCTCAACTCCTCGGCGCGGCAGGCCCGGTTCGACGACGATGCGCCGCTCGACGAGGCCGGCCGCGCCCAGGCGGCACGCGCCGCGCGGTCGCTGCCGTCCGCCCCCGTGGTGGTGGTCTCACCGACGGCGCGGGCGCGGGAGACGGCGGCGGCGCTCGGGCTCGCGGGCGAGGAGGTGGCGGCGCTCGGTCCGCTGGACGTCGGCGCCTGGCGGGGCCGCACCCTCGACGAGGTCACCGGGGCGGACCCCGGGGCGGTGGCCCGCTGGCTGGGCGATCCGGAGTCGGCGCCGCACGGGGGCGAGTCGTTGGCGGAGCTGTGCGCGCGGGTCGGGGACTGGCTGGCCGGGGTGGGGGCGACGGACGGCCGGGTCCTCGCGGTGGTGGAGCCCGATGTCGTGCGGGCCGCGGTGACCCGGGCGCTGGGCGCGCCGCCGCCGGTGTTCTGGCGGCTGGACGTGCTCCCCCTGACGGTGACGGTGCTGACCGGCCGGTCGGGCCGCTGGAACCTGCGCCCGGGCACGGCCCTGTGCCCACCGGGAACACGGAGGGAGGAGCCCGGAGGGTCCTCCTGACCGTCCTCTCGGTCCTCTCGGTCCTCTCGGTCCTCTCCGTCCTCTCCGCCGTGTCCGTACTCTCCACCGTGTCCGCCATGTCCGCCGTGGGCACGGAGCGCCGGGCGGGTGGTGCGACGGGGCGCGGACCGGACCGGGCGGGATGTCGGCCCTCGGGTCGCGCGGGTGGCACTTCCCGAGGGTGACGCGCCTCCGGCCCGCTCCGGCGGCGCCTCGGCCGGCAGCGGGTTGAGCCGCGGGGTCCTCTCCCGGTTCCCACCGAAGCGCTTCTCCGGCGCGATGCCGCTGCCCGCCGGGAGGCCCACCTCGTACAGCGCCGTGCCCGCCCGCGGACAGAGGGCCGGAGGCGGGGCGGCGTGGACTCCGACAGGACTGCCCCCGGCGACGGCGGCGGCGGCGGCTCGACCGGGTGGGGCGGCCCTGATCCGGTCCGCGGGCCGGAAGGCCGGGCCGGAGGCCGGCAGTCGGGCCGGGGACCGGTCCCCGCCGGTGGCCGACCGGGGCGGTGGGCCGCAGCGGCCGGGCCGCCGCCACCGCCGCGGGACCACGGTCCCCCGGGCCGCCCCCGCACCCGCGCTTCCAGGAGCCCGCCCGGCCACGATCCGGCGACTGTCCCACCGCCCCACCGCTCCGCCACGGCCGCCGCCCGCCAGGGCCGGCTTCCGGCTCCCGGCTCCCGGCTCCCGGCTCCCGGCTCCCGGCTCCCGGCTCCCGGCTCCCGGCTCCCGGCTCCCGGCTCCCGGCAACGGTGTCGTCCTGCGGCGCCGAAGGTGGCGGCCCGGTCCGGCGGTCACGGCGGGCGCCGTCGGGGACGGACACCGGCGGATGGGGCGTTCTCCGACCGCCGCACGGCGCTGACCTGCGCGGCCCCCCGGCCGCCGGGCCGGGCCGGGGAAGCCGGGCACCGAGCGGGGCAAGGTCAAGAGTTGATTACGGGCGTCCGATCCCTTGCCAGGAGATATTTGATCAAAGATCATCGCTCCCATGACCCACACTTCTCCCCTCCGCCAGGAGGTGCGATCGATCGAGAGCCAGGTCTACGAACTGATCCGGGACCGGATCGTCCGTGCCGAGTACGCCCCCGGTTCGAAGCTGCTCCTCATTCCCCTCTCCGAGGAGCTCCAGGTCAGCACCATGCCGGTGCGTTCGGCGCTGAAACGTCTCAGCGGTGAGGGGCTGGTGGCCTACCGGCCCAACAAGGGCGCGACGGTCGAGCCCCTCGAACTCGACGCGTTCCTCGAACTGCAGGAGATCCGCGTGGCGATCGAGGTGCTCGCGGCCCGGACGTGCGCGCGGCGGGCGGCCCCGTCCGTGATCACGGAGATGCGCGCCGTACTGGAGAAGCTGCGGACCGGCGCTTTAAGCCTGGAGGAGCTGATCGCCCTCGAGTGGCAGGGCTACCTCGTCTGCTACCGGGGATCGGACATGCCCCGACTGGTCGAACTGATCCTCGAACACGGCCGGCTCGTCGAACGCTATTCGCGGGCCGCGATCGGCGAGGTGTTCGACCGGGCCACGAGTGCCGCCGAGTACAGCGGTCTGATCGCCGCCTGCGAGGCCCGCGACGAGGACGCCGCGCAGCGGGCCGTCGAGGCCGGTCTCCGACGCCACATCAGGACCCTCTCCGCCCGACTCCAGAAGAAGGAAGACGAATGAGCGTCGCAGTCATCACCGGAGCCGCGAGCGGTCTCGGCCGCGTGCTGGCCTCCGCGTTCGCCGAGGCCGGCCACCGGGTCGCCGGCATCGACGTCCGCGCCCAGGAGCCGCCCGACGGGGTCACGGCGTGGAAGGCGGACCTGACGGACCCGGCGGCGGTCTCCACCGCGTTCAGCGAGATCCGCGCGGCGCTGGGGGCACCGACGGTCTGTGTGACCGCTGCCGGGATCTATCCCCGCTCGACCCTCGGCGACGCCACCGTCGAGACCTACCGCGCGATCTTCGACGTGAACGTCCTCGGCACGCTCCTCGCCGCCCAGTCGTTCGCCGCCGTGGCGGACCCGTCGGCCCGCAACACGCTCGTCACCGTCTCGTCGGTCGACGGGATCGCGCCCCTCGCCAAGTCCGTCCTCTACAGCGCCTCCAAGGCCGCCGTCATCAACCTGACCGCGGGCATCGCCGGTGAACTCGCCGGCCGCGGCATCCGCGTCGTGGGCATCGCGCCCGGCTACATCGCGACGGACCGGGTGATCGAGCTCAACGGCGGCCGGGACAACCTGCCCGCCGACGCCTCCGACCCCGCCGAGATCGCCCGGGCCTGCGTCGGCCTGACGCGGGACGGCGGCATCCCGTTGCTCACCGGGCAGACCGTGACGCTGCGCCGCAGCGCCCTGGAAGCCCCCTCCCTCGCCGAATCCGAGTGAACCCGCACGCGCACAGCCGTATCCGCCGTACCAAGCACAGACGAACCTGAACGAAGGACTTCCCATGGCTCTCCTCAGAAGTAGAAGGCCCCGCTGGATCCGCGCACTCGCCCTGGGCGCGTGCATGACGGTCGGCGCGCCGCTGCTGGCGGCGTGCGGCAGCGGCTCGGACGGCGGTTCCGGCGGCGGACAGGTGGTCTTCGCCGACTACGGCGGTGTCACCGACGAGGGCTTCAAGGCGGCCTACTTCAAGGACTTCACCAAGGAGACGGGCATCAAGGTCGTGACGGCCAACGCCGACATGGCCCGGTACATCGCGATGGCCAAGGCCGGCAAGTCGCAGTGGGACACGATCGACGCCGACGGCTTCGCCGTGGTGAGCCTGGCCGACCGCGGCCTCGTCCAGAAGCTGCCGCCCAGCGTGCCGCGCAGCGACGCCGTGACCGGGAAGTACCGCGACTACTCGGCCGGCGGGTACACCCAGAGCTTCGTGCTGACGTACCGGAAGTCGGCGTTCAAGACCGCCCCCACCTCCTGGGCCGACGTCTGGGACACGAAGAGGTTCCCCGGCAAGCGCGGCTGGCCGAACTACTACATCGCCACCGCGGAGGCCGCCCTCCTCGCCGACGGCGCCCGGGAGACGGACCTCTACCCGCTCGACCTCGACCGCGCCTTCGGCAAGCTCGACAAGCTCAAGCCGGCGATGACGATCTACGACTCCTACGCCGCCGTCACCCAGGGGCTCCAGGCCGGAAGCGTCGACATGGCGCTGCTGCCCAACGGCCGCGCCGCGGTGCTGGCGAAGGAGGACCCCGACATCGCCCTCATGTGGGAGCAGAACATCTTCTACCCCTGGAGCGGTCTGACGATACCCAAGGGCGCGCCCAACACCGAGGAGACGGCCAAGCTGCTGGCCCTCATGCAGGACCCGAAGCGCCAGGCCGCGTTCGCCGAGAAGACCTACTACGGCCCGACCATGAAGGCGGCCTACGACCTGATCGACCCGGAGGTCGCCGCCGAACTGCCCGGCACGCCGGAGCACGAGGCGCTCGCCGTCACCGTGGACACCGTGGCGCTCGCGGCGCAGACCGACGAGTACATCAAACGCTACTCGGCCTGGGTCGCGAAGTGACCCGTACCGGCATGGACGCCGTGACGACGGCGGCCGGGCCCTCCGCCCGGCCGCCGGCCCCCGCCCCGGTTCCCACCCGCGCCCGGCGCCTCGGCCTCGGCCGGGGAGCCCCGCCGCTGCTCGCCGTCCCCCTCCTGTTCCTGACGGGCTGCCTGGTCGTCCCGCTGTTCTTCGTGCTGAGGACCGCGTTCTCCGACGAGAGCGACGTGACCTTCCTGAGCACCGTCCAGGACCCCCTGTTCCGCGCGGCGCTCCTCAGGACGATCGTCATGGCCGCCGTCGTGACCGTGATCTGCGTCGTCCTCGGCCTGGTCTTCGCCCTGGCCCTGTCGATGACGCGCGGGGCGGTGCGGGCCGTGCTCGGCGCCGGGCTCGCCGCGACCTTCGTCATCTCGCTGATGGTGCGCACCTACGGCTGGATCATCCTGATGCAGCCGAAGGGCCTGCTCGCCGACCTCCTCAACACGCTCCACGTCCTCGACGGGCCGCTGGACCTCCTCCAGACCGCCCCGGCGATGTACCTCGGCATGGTCCATGTGATGCTGCCGTACTCGGTCCTCCTCACCTACTCGGTGATCCAGGGCCTCGACCCCAACCAGCTCAAGGCCGCGCGCGGCATGGGCGCTTCCGGGCTGCTGACCTTCCGCCGCGTGGTCCTGCCCCAGATCATGTCCGGTGTCGCCGCGGGCGCGATCCTCGTCTTCATGATCTCGCTGAGCTTCTACGTGACGCCGGCGTTCCTGGGCGGGCCGACCCAGCTCACCATGGGAACGCTCATCGGCCGCGAGATGGGCGAGATCTTCGACTTCAAGTCCGCGGCGATCATGGGCACCATCCTGCTCGCGGTCGTCGGAGCCCTCTATCTGCTGGCGGAGCGCCTGTTCCGGATCAGCGAGATGTGGGAGAACACATGAGCGCCACCGATCTCGAGAGCAACCTCCGGCGGGGGATGCGCCGTCAGCGGCCGTGGCTGGTCGGTGCCGGTCTGCTGATCACGGTCTACCTGGTCGTCCCGATGGTCATCGTCGTCCCGGCGTCCTTCACCTCCGGCTCGTTCCTCCAGGTACCGCCCGACGGATTCTCCTGGCGCTGGTACCGGGCGGTCTTCGAGGGCGACGACTGGACGCGCGCGTTCGCCTCGTCCGTGCGGGTGTCCGCGACGGCGGCGACCGCGGCCATCGCCGTCGGAACGCTCGCCGCACTCGGCCTGTCGCGGGTCCGGCGCTTCGGCCGCGTCCTGCGGCCGGTGTTCTTCCTGCCGATGGTGCTGCCGTACGTCGTCTTCGCCCTCGGCCTCGGCCAGGTGGCGATCCCGCTCGGCGTGGACGACACCCTCTGGCCGCTGCTGGCCGGCCAGGCGGTCCTGTGCCTGCCCATCGCCTTTCTCACCGTGGCCGGCGGCATGTCGAAGATCGACCCGGCGTACGCACGCGCCGCGTCCAGCATGGGGGCGAGCTGGTGG
This sequence comes from Streptomyces sp. NPDC107521, assembly GCF_055598485.1. Classification (NCBI taxonomy): domain Bacteria; kingdom Bacillati; phylum Actinomycetota; class Actinomycetes; order Kitasatosporales; family Streptomycetaceae; genus Streptomyces; species Streptomyces sp. NPDC107521. The sequence goes on along the minus strand of NZ_JBVKAT010000029.1, from coordinate 20,928 downwards.
CGCACCGTGTGGAAGGTCGAACTCCCGCTGCTGCGCCGGAACATCCTCACCGGCTGGCTGCTCGCGTTCGCCTTCGGCTTCGACGAGGTCGTCCTCGCCCTCTTCCTGTCACCGCCCGGCCGGGAGACCCTGCCGGCGAAGTTGTACACGGAGGCGTCCCAGAACGTGTCGCCGCTGCTCGCGTCGGTCAGCGGACTGGTCGTCGCGCTGACCGTCCTCGTCGCCCTCGCGGTGCTGGTCACCCGCAGGGTGAGCGCCGGCAGACCCCGTTCCTGACACAGCACACGCTTCGTCGCGGCGGGCGTTCGGCCGGCGGCGGAGCCCGCGGCCGGCCTGCCCGAGCCGACGGCGCAGAAGGAGAACCACATGAGCCTCGACGTGGAAATCAAGGACCTGTCCCTGTCCATCGGCGGCACCCGCATCCTCACGGACGTGAACCTGCGCGTCCCCCAGGGCAGCTTCGTGACGCTGCTGGGCCCGAGCGGATCGGGCAAGAGCACCACCCTCAACGTCCTGGCCGGCTTCCTGACCCCGGACCGGGGCCAGGTCCTCTTCGGCGGGCAGGACGTCAAGGACCTGCCGCCCGGTGCCCGGCAGCTCGGCATCGTGTTCCAGAACTACGCGATCTTCCCCCACATGACGGTGGGTGAGAACGTGCGGTTCCCGCTCGTCGCACAGCGAATCGCCACCGACCACGACAAGCGCGTGGCGGACATGCTGGAACTGGTGAAGTTGGGCGGATTCGAGAAGCGCAGGGCCTCCACCCTCAGCGGTGGCCAGTTGCAGCGGGTGGCGCTCGCCCGCGCGCTGGCGGCACGGCCGCAGGTCCTGCTGCTGGACGAGCCCCTCTCCGCCCTCGACAAGCAACTGCGCGAGGCCATGCAGAGCGAGCTGAAGGCCATCCAGCGCGAGGTGGGCGTGACCACCATCAGCGTCACGCACGACCAGGCCGAGGCCCTCTCGATGTCGGACCTCGTCGTCGTCATGAACGGCGGCCGGGTCGAACAGGCCGGTACCGCGGAGGAGATGTACTGCCGGCCCGGTACCGAGTTCCTCGCCCGCTTCCTCGGCGAGGTGAACCTCCTGCCGGTGGCGGAGGACGGCTCGTGCCGCCCCCTGGACGTCCGGGCGACGGACGCGACCGGCCGTCTCCTGGTGATCCGCCCCGAGGACTTCAGGATCGGGCGGACCGACGGGCCGGGCTTCGACGCCACCGTCACCGACGTCCAGTTCCAGGGGGGCACACTGCGGCTGGAGGTCTCCGTCCCGGAGTCCCCGCTGCCCCTGGTCGTCCGGTCCTCCTACGCGGGCTACGGCTCGGTCCCGCGGACGGGCGAGAAGGTCCGCCTGTCGCACGACTTCTCCTTCCTCCACTTCGTCGACCCGGCGGCGTGAGCCGGGAATCGTCCGGCGAACCACCGCAGCAGACCCACCACTCGACTTCCGGTCCACCCGCCGGAGAAAGGTCCGCCATGCCCGCGGCACTCATACCGTCCTCGGCCCGTGCCCTTCCCCTGGCCGTCCGGGGGCAGGGGGCACGCATCCACACGGCCGACGGCCGCGACTACATCGACGGGTCCTCCGGACCACTCGCGGCGAACCTGGGCCACGGCCACCCCGCGATGCTCGACGCGCTGCACCGCCAGTCGCACGAGCTGGTGTTCGCGCACCGCGGCCAGTTCCGCAACGCTCCGGCCGAGCGCCTGGCGGTCGAGGTCGCCGCCCGGCTCGGCCCGGGCTTCGGACGGTCCTCGTTCGTCTGCGGCGGCTCCGAGGCCGTCGAACTCGCCATGAAACTGGCCCATATGACCTGGGCGGCCGAAGGGCGGCCGGGCAAGCACCGGTTCGTCTCGGGCGCGGTCAGCTACCACGGCAACACGCTCGGCGCGATGAACCTGAGCGGACAGCCCCGGTATTCGTCGGCGTTCAGGCCCCTGGTGCGCGGTGAGCAGACCATCACCGTGCCCCAGACCTTCCGGCTCGACGTTCCGGACGGGAGCACCGCGGCGCGGCGGGCCGTCGCCCGGCTGCGCGACGAGTTCGCCGCGCTCGACGTCGAGCACACGGCGGCCGTGGTGCTCGAGGGCGTCGGCGGCTCGTCGTCCGGGGTGGTCGTTCCACCGCCCGGGTTCTTCGAGGAGCTGCGGGCGCTGTGCGACGAGCACGACGTGCTGTGGATCTGCGACGAGGTGATGTCCGGCTTCGGCCGCACCGGCAGGTGGTTCGCGTTCCAGCACTCGACCGCCGTCCCCGACATCGTGTGCTTCGCCAAGGGCGTCGCGGGCGGATACGCGCCCCTGGGCGGCGTCACCGTCTCCGACAGGGTCTGGGAACGCGTCAGCGTCGCCTTCCCCTCCGTCGCGGCGGGCCACACCTTCACGAACTTCCCGCTCAACTGCGCCGTGGGTCTCGCCGCGCTGGCCGTCATCGAGGAGGAGGACCTGCTCCGGCGCGTCACCGAACGGGGGGAGCGGCTCGGCCGGCAGCTCACGGCCGTCGCGGAGGGGTCCGGGATCATCGGCGACGTCCGCGGCACCGGCTACATGTGGGGGCTGGAGTTCACCCTCCCCGGCACCACGGAGCCCTTCGACCCCGCCCTGGACGTCACGGCGCGCGCGGTCGCCACGGCGGCGGAGCACGGTCTCCTCGTCTATCCCGCGCGGCTGTGCGCGGGCGACGGGCTCGGTGACGCGCTCATCGTCGCCCCGCCCCTCAACGCGACCGACGACGAACTCGACGACCTGCTGAGCCGCCTCGACGACAGCCTCCGCTCCATTCGCGCATCTCTCGACATCTGACTGGGACCCACTGATGAAGAACACCTCCCCTCGCACCGTCGCGGTCATCGGAGCGGGAGCGGCCGGCCTGGCCGCCACGCGCGAACTGGTCGAGCGCGGGTACGCGGTGACCTGCTTCGACCGGGACGACCGCGTCGGCGGCCACTGGAACCACGACTACGAGGCGCTGCACCTCATCACGCCGAAGTCGACGTCGATGTTCCGCGGCTTCCCCCAGCCGGCCGACTACCCGGCCTACCCCAGCCGCGACCAGATCATCGCCTACATGGAGTCGTTCGCGCGACGGTTCGACCTGCTGCGGCACATCCGGCTCGGGACGGCCGTCGCGGACGTCCGGCCCGTCGGCACCGGCGACGGCCTGAACGGATGGGAGGTCGAGCTGGGCACGGGCGAGACCCTGCCGTTCGACGCCGTCGTCGTGGCCAACGGCCACCTCCACCACCCGTACGTGCCCGAACTGCCGGGCGAGTTCGCGGGAAAGGTCCTGCACTCGGTGGACTACCGCAACACCGGTGACCTGGACGGCGGACGGGTCCTCGTCATCGGCTCCGGAAACTCCGGCTGCGACCTGGCGGTGGACGCCGCGCAGGCCCGCCACGAGGTCAGCATCTCCATCCGGCACGGGTTCGTCTTCATGCCGAAGTCGATCCTGGGCCGCCCGCGCGCCGAACTGCCCACCCAGAAGCTCCCGCCGAAGCTCGCGGCGCTCGTCCTGCGCTATCTGGTCCGGGTCAGCGTCGGCCGCCCCGAGCAGTACGCCGGGCTGCCGAAGCCCCCGTCGCGCGACCTCACCAAGCAGCGCTCGATCGTCAACGACCTCCTCCCCTACTGGATCCAGCACGGCCGGGTGCGGGTCCGCCCGGCCGTGGCCGAGGTGCGGGGCACCACGGTGACCTTCGACGACGGGACGAGCGACGACTTCGACACGATCCTCCTCGCGACCGGGTTCCGCTACGAGGCGTCCTTCCTCTCCGAGAGCGTGATGAGGCGGGAGAAGGACATGCCGCGCCGCTGGGCCTCCGGCACCCTCGTCGACGGGCTCTCCAACCTGTTCCTCGTGGGGCTCATCGCGCCCATGGGCGCGCAATGGCCGGTCTACGACCAGCAGGCCGCGCTGATCGGCGATCTGATCGAACTGCAACGGGCCGCCCCCACCACGCCGATCGTCCGCGAGTTCCAGAAGGGCGACGAGGGCTTCGGCGACCTCGAACTCCAGCGTCCGGCGTGGGACGCCATGCACCGGTCCACGCTCGGCACGGTCGCCCGCGTCCGCCGGGGTCTCCTCGGCGCCACCGCCTGACGCCACCGCACCCGAGCGAACCGACCACCCCCGAGAGAGGACCAGATCATGACCACCGACTTCACCGGCAGGACCGTCGTCGTCACCGGCGGCGCCCGCGGCCAGGGTGCCGCGCACACCACCCTGTTCGCCGAGCGGGGCGCCACCGTCTACGCCCTCGACCTGCTCGACGACCTCGGCGCGGCCCTCCAGGAGGAGCTCACCGGCCGGGGCCTGAAGGTCGTGTACCGCCACCACGACGTGACGTCCGAGGCCGACTGGGACGCGCTCACCGCCCACCTCGACGAGGCGCACGGCGCCCTCGACGTCCTGGTCAACAACGCGGGCATCGTCCACACGGCGGAGATCCCGGAGGAGAACCTCGCACGGTTCGAGCGGGTGCTCTCCGTGAACACCACGGGGGTGTTCCTCGGGATGAACAAGTGCTGGGCCCTGCTGGCCGACGCCCGCGGCGCCATCGTGAACGTCGCCTCCGTCTACGGCCTGCACAGCAATCCCGGCTACGTCGCGTACACGGCGAGCAAGGCGGCCGTCGTCGGGATGACCCGCACCGCCGCGGTCGAGGGCGCGGCGGTCGGCGTCCGCGCGAACTGCGTGTCCCCGGGAACCGTGCAGACGCAGCAACTCGCGGACGAGGGACGGTCCTACGTCCGTGAGGCGACCCCCATGGACCGCGGCGCCGACCCCTCCGAGATCTCCAGCGTGGTCGCGTTCCTCGCGTCACCGGCGGCCTCGTTCGTCACCGGGGTCGAGGTCCCGGTCGACGGGGGCTTCTCGGCGCACTGACCGCCGGGCCCGGGCGTCGCGAACCGCGCGCCCGGGCCCGGACCGGCTGCCTCCGGTGGTTCAGCCAGCGGTGGTGGCCGCCGCGGCCGGGGCCCGGGGCGGGGCGGTGGCCGGATGGAGCAGGCGCTGGGCCAGTTCGCCGAAGGCGAGGCCGAATCCGGTCCAGAAGGTGATCTGGAGGGCGAGCGCCGAGACGCGGAACCGCCAGAGCAGGGCGCCCGGGAACCCCGCCGGCACCTCGTTGACCGAGGGCAGGAAGGCGTACGCCAGCCCGGTCACGACGACGAAGGCGGCGACCCCCGCGACCGTGGCCCACCAGGTGCCCAGGACGGGGGCGAGCCGCCGGCCGAACAGGGTCGCGGCGACGGCGAGGAGCACCGCCAGGACCATCATCAGGAGGTACAGGCCGGTCCGCCGGGCGATGGTGTCGCCGTCGCCGACGGCGGGCGGGTTGGCCGGGTACTTCAGGAACGGGACGACGTAGAGGACGAGCAGGGCGCAGCCGGAGAGCAGCAGCGCCGTGGCCCGGGGCGAGAAGCGGCCGAGCCGGCCCAGCGCGAAGCAGTACACGAGCGCGGCGATGCCGCCGAAGGCGACGCCGTAGAGCAGGATGCCGGTGGCGAGGCCCGCGGTGGACTGCACCGAGCGGGAGACGAGTTCCTCCTCGCCGTGCTCGTGCGCGTGGGCCTCCTCGAAGCCGATCGCGCTGTCGATGTGCGGCTCGCCGAGGAAGTAGGCGACGACGAGGGCGAGCACGCCGGCGGCGAGGCCGGCGAGCATGCCCCGCACCAGGAGGTTTCTGACCGTTGCGGAGTTCATGATGTCTGCTGGTTCCGCCCCGGTCAGTGGCAGGGGAAGCCGAGCAGGTGGCGTGCGTCGTGCACCCACTCGTGGACACCGGTACCGCTGAACACGGAGGTGGCGCCCTGCTCGGCGCCGACGAAGTAGAGCACGATCAGCATGAGGACGCCGAAGAAGACCGCCCAGGGGGCGATGGACTTCACCGGAATCGTGGCGGGAACGACGGGAGTCGTGACGGTCGGCTGAGCGATGTGCTGCGCCATGGCGGGTTCCTCCTCGGGGAGTTCGCGTCCCATCTCAGGGTGTGCATGACGACGGCCACGGGTCTGACTCACGCCTCCCCCGAGGGGGTGGCGCACACAGTGGCGCGACCGTGCCGGTTTCCCACCGGCTTCCGTTGCGCCGTCGTCGGTAACGGGGCGACGATACCCCTTGGCGGGGACATGGCCAATGGGCCCGGCGGCCGGGAGACCGTTCTCACAGCGGAACCCGGCCCGCGCCTCCCCCATCGCGCCCTCGGGTCGGGGAAGTTGACGAACCGGGGCGACTGGCCCTTTCCGGTCGCGTTTCGTACCGGCCGCCGCCGGGCCGCGCCGCCCGCCGGGAGCGCGCGACCGCAGGCCGGGGCGGCGACGGGCGGTGGCGCGGGCCCTGCGGCCGGGCGGCGGAGCGGCGGGTTGTGGCCGTGCCCGGGCCAAAGGGGCGTTGACCGCGCGGAGCCTGCGGGAGTTGGCTTCCGCTGTCCGACTGCCAAAACCGCCCGGCGCCCGGGAGGTGCGCGCCGAGCGAACGGCGCCCCGCGGGACGCCGGCCGGAGCACCGGCGCTTCACGGGAGGGGCGGCCATGAGCCGGAGAACGGATGGACGAACGCACGGGGGAGCGGCACCGCGCGGCCGGAGGGCCCTGTGGCGGTGCTCGGTCCTGTCGGCGGCGCTGCTGACGGGGGCCGCGGCGGCACTGCCCGCGACGGCGGCGCCCGGCGCGGGCCCGGTGCGGGTGAGCACGGGCGCCGGGGGCGCGCCCTCCGACGGCGACTCGTACGCCTACGGGCTGAGCGGGAACGGGCGGTACGCGCTGTTCTCCTCCGATGCCGCCAACCTGGTGCCCGGGGACACCAACGGCGCCACGGACCTCTTCGTCCGCGACCTGCGCACCGGGCGGATCGAACGGGTCGACGTGGGGACGGGCGGGAGGCAGAGCGCCGCCGGGGCGGCCGAGGGGGCGATCAGCGGCAACGGCCGCTACGTCGCCTTCGTCGCGGCCAACGACGGGCTGGTCACCGGTGAGGCGGACGGCGGCACGGACGTCTACGTCCGCGACCTCGCCACCCACCGGACCCGGCGGGTGACCCGTCCGGCCCCGGGTGCGCCGGCCGACCACGAGGGCTCGATGGGCCCGCTGGTGATCAGCCGCGACGGGCGGTACATCGCCTTCCAGTCCAAGCGGCAGGACCTCGATCCGGGACGGACCAGGACCTACCCGGTGCTGAACATCTTCGTCGCCGACCGCACCACCGGGGTGTCACGGGTGGTCAGCATCGGGGCCGACGGCTCGCCGTCCAACGGGCCCTCGGTGGAACCGGGCATCAGCGCGGACGGCCGGAAGGTCACCTTCACCTCCAGGGCCACCAACCTGCTCCCCGACGACGGCTCCGGGACCTCCGGGGAGGACCCCGGCGGGACGGGCGGGTCCGGCACCACCGGGCCCGGCGCCATCGGGACGGCCAGGCACTCCGGCGCGGGAGCGGACGCCCCGGGCGTCCTCAAGCCGCGCGCCTACCCGCTCTACCTGTACGACCTGGACTCGGGCCGGACCAGCGGGGCGAGCGTGAACCCCGACGGCAAGCTGACCGGGGTGGCCCCGGCGAGCAGCTCGGTGGCCCCCGACGGACGGCACGTGGTCTTCATCGGCTGGGAGATCGACCGGAGGGCCGTCACCACCCACCGCTACGTCGCCTACCTGCGCGATCTGCGCACCGGGACGACGACCCAGGTCGGGCGGGGCCTCGGCGGCGCCGACGGCACCGGCGAGGACACCTCCGCCGTGATGAGCGCGGACGGCCGCTGGGTGTACTTCACCTCCGACTCGGACAACCTGGTGCCGGGTGACACCGACGGCCGGCTCGGCGTCTTCCGCCACGCTCCGCGCGGCGGCCGTACGGAGGCGGTCCGCACCCCGTCGGACACGGCGGACGAGTTCCTGCCGCCGCTGGTCGACGCGCACGGCCGGACGCTGCTGTTCACGGAGTACCAGGACACCGCCCCGGACGACGCCAACGGCTTCTCCGACGTGTTCGCCCTGCGCACGCGCCGCCGCTGACGACGGACCGCGCGGCGCGGCCGGGCGCTCCCCGGCGGCGCCGCGCGGAACCGGGTTCAGCCCGCGAGCTGGGTGGTGATGTCGGCGAGGTGGCGTCCCTGGTAGTGGGCCGCGTCGAGGGTGGCCCCGTCGGGGCGCTCGTTGCCGCCGCTGGGCCAGCTCGTGCCGTAGGGGTTGCCGCCGGCCGCGAACAGCAGCGGGTCGGTGTAACCGGGCGGGACGATGATGTTGCCCCAGTGGTAGAAGACGTTGTTCAACGAGAGGATCGTGGACTCCTGCCCGCCGTGCCGGTTGAGCGAGGACGTGAAGCTGGTGGCCGGCTTGTTGTGGAACACTCCCGCCTGCCACAGTCCGCCGGTCTGGTCCATGAACTGCTTGAGCTGGGAGGACACGTTCCCGAAGCGGGTCGGGGTGCCGAAGGCGTAGGCGGAGGCCCACTCCAGGTCCTCCAGGGTCGCCACCGGCACGGCGTTCCTGGTGGCGTCCACATGGGCCCGCCACGCCGGGTTGGCGTCGATCGCCGAGTCGGGGGCGAGTTCCTCCACCCGGCGCAGCCGCACCTCGGCGTTGCGGCTCTCCGCCCCCTTCGCCAGGGCCTCGGCCAGGGCGTGGACGTTCCCGGTGGCGCTGTAGTAGATGACGGCGACGCGGATGCTCATGCGGGGTGCCCTTCCGGACGGAGACGGGACGACAGCCCCACTGTGCGGCCGGGCCCGGCGCCCCGCCCCCGCAGGCGCCGCTGCCTGGTGCGCCCGGGTGACGGGCGCGCCGGGGGCGTCCCTCGGGTCCGCGCGGGGCGGGGCGGTGTGCCGCTGCCCCACCGGGAGGGCCGCGGGGGATTCCTCCCGGTTCGTGCGCCGCCCTCCCGGCGCCTACGCTGGTAAGGGCGGCCGCGCTGCCGTATGCCGTCCGACCGTGCCGTTCCGTACGACCACCTCCGGGAGCGACCATGAGCGGTGAGCCGGAACCGATCAGTGCCGAGGCCCGCCGGGCGGTGCAGCGGGAGCGCGACGAGCTGCGGACGGAGCGCGACGCGGTGGCCGCGACGCTCGGTGACGCGGACGCCCCGGGCGACGAGGCCGACCGGGCCGACGAACTGGAGCGCGCGGACCGGCTGCGGCGGATCGACGACCGGCTCGACGAACTGACCGAGCGGCTGCGCCGGGCCGACACGGCGGGACCGCCGCGCGAGGACGTGATCGCCGTCGGCACGACCGTCCGGGTGCGTTTCGGCGACGGCACCGAGCGGACCCTGTCCATCGGGGAGACCGCGACACCGGAGGACCTGGACGTGGTCACCGCGGACAGCCCGCTGGGCCTGGCGCTGCTCGGGCACCGGGCCGGTGCGCGCGTGGACTACCGGACCCCCGGCGGACCGGACACGGCGACGGTGCTCTCGCTGGGCTGAGCGCGGGGGCTTCCGGGGCCGTCGTCAAGGGGCGGCTGCCGTGGGGCGGATGCCCCGGGCCGTCTACGGGACCTCACCCGGGGCCGTCCTTGGCCCCTCTTCCCCTCCCCCTCGCCCCCTCCCCTCGCCCCAAGGGGGAATTACTGCCGGATTCGTCGCGGTCCCCGCGGGGCGGCGCGGTACGCCGGGCGGCGGCCGAGGGACCCGGCGACGGGCGTCGCGCGTGCCGGGGCCGGTCGGATGCGCGGGCCGGTGCACGGATGGCCGGTACACGGGCAGCCGGTGGCCCGGTGCCCGGGTGGTGGCACCGGACCGGTGGCTCCCCGCGCCGTTCCACGGGGATCCGACCGGCCCGACGGGGGCGACCACCGCGCCCGGCCCCCTGGTCAGCGCCGGGCAGCCGCCACGCCGAGGATCGCCCGCACCTGGGCGATGATGTCCACCCGGTTCCGCACGAACCCGGCGTCGGTGACCGTGCCCGTCGCCGGGTCGGTGTTGCCCGCGCCGAACTCCAGTACCGGGGTGTGCAGATGGCCGCCGCGCAGCCGGGTGAGGCCCAGGCGGTCCCGCAGCAGGGTCGCCCGGTAGGCGATCTCGTTCGACAGGTAGTCCCCGCCGGCGCCCGCCCTGGCCCGCGAGCCGGGCGTCGGCCCGTCCGGGCGCACCGTCGGGGTGTCCGAGCCGGCCGGGATCTCGGTCACCGCGGTGTTGTCGAGGACCGGGAAGCGGCCGGTCCGCGCCGCCGCGATCGCCGCGTACGGGAGCGTCGTGGTCGTCCACTGCGGCTGGGAGGCGGGGTCGCCCACCGGCACGGTCCCGGTGGACGAGAGGTTGTCGTTGTCCGGGAAGCCGCCGCGCCAGGCGCCGTTGGTGCGCTCCACGTCGAAGCGTCCCGGGCGGCCCTGGCTCACCGTGGTGAACAGGTCCACCTCCGGCAGGTGCGGGCGCAGGGCCCGTTCCACCGTGCCGTCGGCGAAGTCCGCCCAGCGGACGGGGAAGACGGCCGTCTCCACCCGGGCCAGGGAGCCGTCGGCGGTGCGCAGCAGGGCGCCGTCCAGGGCGAGGGCGGTGGCGCCGGAGGGGTTGCTGATCCGGATGTCCCGGTCGAGCGTGAACGGGTCGAAGCCGGTCAGCAGGATCCGCTTGACTCCCTTGCCCCGGGGGAAGCGGATCGAGTCCTGGCCCCGGGAGGAGCGCTCCAGCCGGTCCAGCAGCCGCGCGCGTCCCTCGTCGGAGAGGCGGAACCGGGCCTGCCAGGACCGCAGTTCACGGGTGAGGGAGAGCCGCGCCCAGTACAGCGGGCGGTCGTCGTCGCGCGAGAGGTCACCGCGGGCGGGCCCACGGCCCTGGGCGCGGTCGACGGCCCGCTGCCACAGCCGCGCGCCGTGCCGGGCGACGGTCCGCTCGGCCTGCGCGAAGGAGTGCGCCCGGGCGAGTTCGGCGCGCAACTCCTCGTCCACGGAGGCGAATCCGCCGCGCCGCAGGATCTCCTGGGGCTCGGCCCGGTCCAGCCGCGCCTCCTCGACGGTGTCGCGCGGAGCGGGTCCGGGGCTGGCCGCGGCCTGCGGGACGACACCCGCCAGGGCGGCGGCGAGGGCGACGACGAGGGCGCTGCGTATCGATGACACGGAGAGGTCCTTCCCGGTGGGGGGTGTGACGGGCCGTCGGCAGTATTCCGCCCCACGCACCCCTCCCGCTACGGCTTCTCCCGGTCCCGGGGAGGACCGTGCGCTTCCGGGGCGAGGGAGGCGGCACGGCGGGCGGCCGGGAGCCGTACGGGGTGCCCGTCCGGCCCCGGACCGCCCCTTCGGGACGCGTCCCCGACCGGCCTGCCACCGGACGCCGGGCCTGGGCCGCCGACCGCGAACACCACGGGAGCGCCCACGCCGCCGGCGGCGGCGGGACCGGCCGCTTCCGGCCCCCGCTCCGCGCACGAGGGCGCCCGCCGTCCCGGCGTACCGTCCTCACCGACGGCACACCGCCACCGCGGCCGGACGCGGGACGGCGGGGAGACCGGCGCCGGGCCGTGCCGCTCCGCCCGCCGTCAGCGCGCCGGGCGGAGGCGGTCCAGTTCCTCGCCGACGGCCCTGCGCAGCGGGGCGTGCCGGGGGCCGAGGGCGTACCGCTCGTCCGTCCACCGGTCTCGGGGGTAGCACCACACCGGCCCGCTCACCAGGCCGGGCGGCTCCCATCCGAACCGGGGCCACACGTGCGCGTGCAGGAACCCGTCCCTGTTGCCCAGGATCTCCAGGTTGACCCGCAGGAAGGCCGCGTCCAGGCGGCGGGACGCCCGCTCGACGGCCTCCCCGAGGCGGTCCATGTCGGAGAGGAAGGCCAGCCGTCCCGCCCGGGGCAGGTCGGAGAGCCGCTCCACCCCGGGGTCGTCCGTCAGGAGGACCGAGTAGCCCGGGAGGAACTGCACGTCGCCGATCACCGCGAACCCCGCGCCCAAGCGCCGGAGCACCGTGGGGTTCTCGCCTCGCAGGGCGCTTCCGATCCGGTCCGTCCGCCAGTCGTCGACCATGGCGGTCATCCAACCGGACGCGACCAGCGTCCAGTTGGGGGGACATGGGAGCGCGACCGAGTGGCGCTCCCGGTCCGGGAGCGCGCGGCGCCCTGCGCGGAGCGGTCGCCGTCGTGGCGGTGCCGTACCGCACGGTCCCGTGCGGCCGGGTGCCGCCCCGCCCGGGCCCGTCACCGCGGTCCGGCCCGGGACCGTGCCGGTGCGCGTACGGTGCCGGTGCCGCGGCGCCCGGACCCGGCGGCGTAAGGGCACCGGTGCCCGGGACGTCGTACGGCGCGGACGGGGAGCGGGACGGCGGGAGAACCGGATCTCGCCGGCCCCTCCGGACTCGCCGGCCCGTCCGGCCCCTCCGACCGCTCCGGTCCCGTCGCCCTCGTCGATCCCCTCGTCCTCCCCCGCCGTTCCCGGTCCGGCGAGGGAGACCGGGTCACCGCGCGACGGCTCCGGCCGCCGGGACCAGCCGCGGGCCGGTGTCGCGGACCCCCAGCATCGCCACTCCGCCCGCCAGTCCGCAGGCCGCCATGAAGTACCAACTGGCGTGGAAGGCGGCCAGATCGGGGCGGGTGCCGATGAGGGCGGCCACGACGGCCGCACCGAGCGCGAGGCCGATCTGCCGGCACATGGAGACCATGGCCGTGCCGGTGGCGAAGCGTTCGGGCGGCAGCGGCAGCGTCGCCGCTCCGGACAGACAGGGCAGGGCCAGGCCCGAGCCGATGCCGGCGATGATCCCGGCGGGCAGGAAGTCGGCCGCGTAGGCGGGGTCGACCCCGGTGGCCGTCGCCCACAGGAGGCCGCCGCCCGCGAAGAGGAGACTGCCCACGCAGCCGACCAGATGGTTGCCGTACCTGGTGGCCAGCAGCCCGCCCGGGATGGCGCACACCGCCGCCATGAGCGGGCCGGGGGCCATCTCCAGCCCGGCGCGCAGCACCGAGTGCTGCCAGATCCGGGTCAGGAACAGGACCGCCCCGAGGGCCATGGCGCCGAACCCGGCGAAGAACAGCATGGTCGCGACGTTGGCCAGGGCCACGGCGCGGATGCGCAGGATCGCGGGTTCGATCACGGGGGCCGGGTGGCGGACGGCCCGGACGGCGCTGAGCGCGATGCCGGCCAGCCCGGCCGCGCCCAGCCCGAGGACCCGCCCGTCGGTCCAGCCCCAGGTCTCGCCCTGGACGATGGCCGCGACCAGGGCGCCCACGGTGACGGCGAGGACCAGCGCGCCCAGCACGTCGGGCGAGGTGCGGGACTCCTCACGCACCTCGCGCAGGGCCCACGCCCCGACCAGGACCCCGGCGACGCCGACCGGCAGGTTCACCAGGAACACCCACTGCCAGCCCGCGTCGACGAGGAGCCCGCCGACGGGCGGGCCGAGGGCGGCCGCGGCGCCGCCCATCGCCGACCACAGCCCGACCGCGGCGCCCCGCCGCTCCAGCGGGAACAGCGGCAGCAGCAGCCCCAGGGAGCTGGGCAGCATCAGTCCGCCGCCGACGGCCTGAAGGGCCCGCGCGGCGACGAGCCACCCCAGCGAGGGGGCCGCGGCGCACAGCGCCGAGGCCAGGGTGAACAGGGCCAGTCCGGCCAGGAAGGCGCGCTTGCGGCCGGACTGGTCCGCCCAGCGGCCCGCCGGGGCGAGGAGCGCCGCGAAGGTGATCGCGTAGACGCTCAGCACCCAGGACAGGTCGCTGAGGGTCGCCGTGGGGAAGGACCGGGCCAGGTCCGGGAAGGCGATGTTGACGATGAACAGGTCGAGCGAGGAGACGAAGACGCCGGTGAGGACGACCGCGATGCTCCAGCCCCGCCGCGGGACCGTCCCGCTGTCGGGTGGGGTCATGCCCCGGGCCTCCTGTCGGTCATGCGGTCCCTCCCGGCCGGGACCCGCCCGGGCTCAGATGGTCGCAGACGGCCCGCGCCCAGCGGCCGTAGCCGAAGGCGGAGGGGTGGAATCCGTCGCGGGCGAAGAACTCCGGGGTGATCTCCATGATGTCGGTGGAGCCCATGAAGGTGGTCCGGGGCCGTTCCGCGCACACCGTCCGGGAGACCCGGTCGGCGGCCGCCGCCCGCTCGGCGCAGTAGCGCGCCAGGGCGGACGGCAGCGAGGGGAAGTCCGCGAACGGCGGGATGCCCACGACGACCACGGAGGCGGAGCGGTCGGCGAGTTCGTCGAGGATCGCGGCGAGGTCCTCGCCCCACTCCTCGGGGGCCCGCCGGCCCAGCACGTCGTTGGAGCCGGCGAGCAGCACCGCGAGGTCGTAGTCCCGGCCGAGCCGCGGGAGCAGCCGGTGGCGGACCCGGCGGCCGGTCGCCCCGTGCTGGCCGACGACCTCCCAGGTGACGGGGGCGCCGTGCCGTTCGGACAGGGCGCGGGCGAGGCTGCCGGGGAAGCCCTCGTCGTGGGAGTCCACGCCGCAGCCGGCGGCGGTGGACTCCCCGAGGACGGCGATCCGCAGCGGGGTGCCGGGGGTGCCCTCGCCGACGGTGCCGGTCGTGGGCCCCCCGGCCTCGGGCAGCACCTCGGTCCTGGCCCGCACCCAGAGTCCCTGGGCGGCGATCAGGGGCAGCAGCAGGGCGTTCATGCGCCTGCCGTCTGTGCCGCCGGAACGCGGGGGCGCAGTTCCATCCGGGCGAAGTCGGCGGGCACGTTGACGACGATCCGGCTGCGGGCCCGCTCGGGCTCGGGGTCGGCGACGTGCAGGTCGCACTGGCGGAGGACCTCGCTGATGACGGCCTTCATCTCCAGCAGGGCGATCCGGTCGCCGAGGCAGCGGATGCGTCCGCCGCCGAAGGGGATCCAGGAGTACGTGCCGGGCTTGACGCCGATGAACCGCTCGGGCCGGAAGGCGTCCGGGTCCTCGTACAGGTCGGGGTCGCGGTTGAGGAGGAAGGCGCTGGCCCAGAGGTGCTGGCCGGGCTCGTAGCGGACGCCGCCGATCTCGATGGGCTTCTTGACCTCGCGGACGATGATGTTGGGGATGGAGGGCCGCAGCCGCAGCACCTCGTGGACCACGGCGGTGAGGTAGGTGTCCTCGCCCGTGGCCATCTCCTCGCGGATGCGGGCGACGGCCGCCCGGTCCCGGGCCAGGTAGACGAAGGCCCAGGCGATGGCGGCGGCGGTGGTCTCGGTCCCCGCGAGGAAGATGGTGGACAGCTCGTCGCGGATCTCGCTGTCGCTGAGCGGCCTGCCGTCGGGGTGGGTCATCTCCAGCAGCCGGGAGAGCAGGTCGTCGCCGCGGCGGCCGGCGTCGCGGTGCTCGTCGATCGTCTCGTAGACGAGGCGGTCGACCCGCTCGCGCAGCTTGAGGAAGCGCTCCAGGCCCAGCGGCCGGATCGCCCGCAGGACCCGCACCATCCGGGGCGGCATCTTGTGGAGCAGCATCGGGGACGCCGGACCGTTGTTGAACTCCATCATCTCCAGCAGCAGCCGGTGGAGTTCCTTCCAGCGGGACGGGCCCTCGGGTCCGTACACCACCTCGCGGATGACGTTCATCGTGAAGCTGTGGATGTGCGAGTGGAGCTGGACGGAGGTGCCGCGCGGCCAGTCGGCCACGTCGGTCCGGACCGTCTCGGTGATGGCCTCGGCGATCCGCTCCAGGGCACCGCCGTGGTAGCTGGGCATCATGGCCTTGCGGCGGACCTTGTGCTCGTCCTCGTCGAGCCAGGCCAGTCCGGACTGGCCGGTGTACTTCTCGATGGTGGCCGAGCCGTTGCCGGTGTGGAGGACGTCGGCGGGCGCGGTGAACATGGCCTTGACGTCGTCCGGGGTGGTGAGGACGTACACCGGGCGCGGAGGGAGCCGGATGCTGACCTGGAAGCGGGGGCCGTACTCCTTGCGGCAGTTCTCGACGAACGCCTGCGGGTTGGTCCAGTAGTTGTAGAGCTGGGCCACCGCGTGCTTCTTCGACCCCGGGAGCGCGGTCGCGGGGATGGTGGCGGCCGGGGCGGCCGCGCCGTGGTCGACGGGGCAACGGGCCGCCGGGCCCGCCTCGGGGGTGTTCATCGGTGAGTTCTCTCCGCTCGTGTGGTTCGTGTTCACGTGTGCTGCTCCGGGTTGGCGTGGTGCGGCCGGGTCTGGCTCCGGCCGGGTCGGATACGGGTACGGGATCCGGGCGGGGGCCGCTTCCGGGGGTCGGGGATCACGTCCGCAGCCACCTCCGGGTGGCCGCGGCGGTCTCGGCCGCCTCCGCCTCGATGAGGCCGAAGTGGTCGGCGGCGAGCTTGACCTCGGTGTCCGCGACGTCCCAGGACGGCCAGGTGTCCGCGGTCAGCGGCACATCGGCGCGGATCAGCAGGCTCGGGGCGGCGACCGGTGCGGGGGTGTGGCCGGCGAGCAGACCCATGTAGGCGCCCATCGTGAGCCATTCGGCGTCGGTGACGGCCCCGGCCCCGGTGTCCCGGGCGAGGATCTGGGCCATCACCGCGCTGAAGACCCCGTTGGTCTCCTGCTCGGACTCCGGCATCGGCGTGTCGATCAGGACCAGTCCGGCCGGGGTGGTCCCGGCGGCCTCGAACCGGGCGGCCACGGAATGCGCCAGGACGCCGCCGGTGGAGTAGCCGACCAGGACGAAGGGCGCGTCGCCGACCGTCCGGGCGATCGACTCCGTGAGCACCTCGACGGCCGCGTCCCAGGAGCCGGGGGCCGGTTCGGCGTCCCGGTAGCCGGGCAGCGAGCAGGCGAACACGTCCCGCTCCCCGTCGAACCCGTCGGCGAACCGCATGAACTGGTGCGGGCTCGACCCGACCACGAAGGACGGCACGCAGACGATCTTCGTCCGGGCGTCGCCCGAGGCCAGCCGCGCCACGTGTCCGGCCCCGCCCAGTTCGGCGGCCGAGCCGAACACGGGCCGGAACCGGGCCGCGCCGGTCAGCAGCGGCACCGCCTCCGCGATGGCGCCGGAGGTGTGCGCGTGCCGCAGCAGCGCCCCGAGTGTTCCGCTGTCGGGGCCGCTCTCCACCGGGGCCGGGGCCGCCGCGGCCAGGTCACCGGCCTGGTCGAGGAGGAGACGGGCGATGGCGCGCGGCGTCGGGTGGTCGAAGACCAGCGTGGTGGCCAGCCGCAGGCCGGTGGCCTGGGTGAGCCGGTTGCGGAGTTCGACGGCGCCGAGCGAGTCGATGCCCAGCTCGCGGAAGTCCCGCTCCGGGTCGACGGCGGAGCCCGAGGCGTGCCCGAGGACGGCGGCGACCTGGGTCAGGACGACGTCCAGGACCACCTGCTCCCGCTCCTCCTCGGGCACCCCCGCGAGCCGCCGCACCAGGGAGCCCGCGCCGGCGGGGTCGGTCCCCCGGCTCCGGGCGCGCACCAGGCCGCGGAACAGCGCCGGGAGCATCCCCGTCCGCGCCTGCGCCCTCAGCACGCCCAGGTCCAGGAGGACCGGCGCCAGCAGGGCCTCCTCCGACCGCCGCGCCCGGTCGAACAGGTCCAGGCCCAGTCCGGTCGGCAGCGGGCCGACGCCCATCCGGGCGAGGCGGGCGATCTCGGCCTCGCCGAGTTCACCGGCCATGCCGCCCGCCGTCGCCCACAGGCCCCACGCCAGCGAGGTCGCCGGAAGCCCGGCCGCCCGCCGCCGCGCGGCCAGCGCGTCCAGGAACGCGTTCGCCGCGGCGTAGTTGCCCTGGCCCGCGCTGCCGAACAGCGAGGCGACGGAGGAGAAGAGGACGAAGGCGGAGAGCTCGCTGTCGGCGGTCAGCTCGTGCAGATGCAGGGCCGCGTCCAGCTTGGGCCGCATCACCCGGTCCAGCTGCTCCGGGGTCAACGACTCGATGACACCGTCGTCCAGCACACCGGCCGCGTGCACGACCGCCGTCAACGGAGCCTCCACCGAGGCGATCACGGCGGCGAGCTGCGCACGGTCGGCGACGTCGCACGCCTCCACCCGCACCCGCGCACCCAGTTCCTCCAGCCCCGCCACCAGCCCGGCCGCACCGTCGGCGGCGGCACCGCGACGGCTGAGCAGCAGCAGGTTCCGGGCACCGTACTCCCGCACGAAGTGCTCCGCGAACGCGGCGCCCAGACCACCCGTGCCACCGGTGATCAGGACGGTGCCGTCCGGGTCCGGCTGGGCCGGGACCGTGAGGACGACCTTGCCGACGTTGCGGCCCTCCCGCAGGAACCGGAACGCGTCCGCACCCCGGCGCACGTCCCAGGTACGGACGGGCGAGTGGGTCAGCGCGCCCCGGGCGAAGAGGGCGACGAGGTCCCGCAGCATCTCCTGGATCCGGTCGGGACCGGCCTCCAGGAGGTCGAAGGAGACGTACCGGACGCCCGCGCGGGCCCCGGCGACGGCTTCCGCGTCGCGGATGTCGGCCTTGCCCATCTCCAGGAACCGGCCGCCGCGCGGCAGCAGGTCCAGCGAGGTGTCGATGAACTCGCCCGCGAGCGCGTTCAGGACGACGTCCACACCCTCACCGCCGGTGACCTCCAGGAACCGCTCCCGGAAGCCCAGGTCGCGGGAGGAGGCGATCCGGTCCTCCGCGACCCCGAGGTCACGGACGGTCCCCCACTTCGGCTCGCTGGCCGTCGCGAGGACCTCGGCACCGAGGTGCCGGGCGATCTGCACGGCGGCCATGCCGACACCGCCGGCGGCGGCGTGCACCAGCAGCCGCTCCCCCGAACGGAGTCCGCCCAGGTCCGTCAGCGCGTAGTACGCGGTCAGGAACACCAGCGGCATCGCCGCGCCCCGGGTGAACGACCAGCCCTCCGGCATGGGGACGATCATCCGGTGGTCGGTGATGCCGACCGGGCCGAACGGGTCCATCAGCAGACCCATCACACGGTCCCCGGGCACCAGCCCGGTCACCTCGGAACCGACCTCCAGCACCACACCGGCGGCCTCGCTGCCCAGCGGCGCCTCGCCCGGATACGTCCCCAACGCGATCAGCACGTCACGGAAGTTCAGGCCCGCGGCCCGGATACCCACCCGGACCTCGGTGGCCCCGAGGGGCCGTTCGCTGTCGGAGGGCAGCAGGGCGAGACCGTCGAGCGAACCGCGCTCCCGGATGCCGAGCCGCCAGGCCCGGCCCTCCGGCAACTCCTCCGCCCGCGCCAGCCTCGGCACCAGCACCTCACCCGAACGCACCGCGAACTGCGGCTCGTCCGAGACCAGCAACCCCGCCCAGTCCGGACCGACCGCACCCGCCACCCCATCGGCGCCCGAGCCGGGCTCCGAGCGCACAGCGGCATCCACGGCCCGCTCCGTGCCGAGATCGACCAGAGTGAACCGACCCGGATTCTCCGACTGCGCGGTACGCACCAGACCCCACACCGGAGCCTGCACCAGATCCGGCGCCTCGTCACCGACGGCAACACCGTTCCGCGTCACCACCACCAGCCGCGAACCCGACAACGACCCACTCGCCAGCCAGCGCCGCAGCAGCTCCAGCGTCTCCGCCGTCACCGCACGCGCGGTCACGGCCTCGCCGGCGGAAGTGTCCGGCGTCCCGACCGAGACGGCCACGGTCCCGGGCGCGGTCGCACCCTCCGCCACCGCCCGCTCCAGCGCCGCCAGATCCGCGAAACGCTCACCCGGCACCGGACAGTCCCCCAGGACCGCCACGGCCGCCGGCACACCCGCGTCGTCGGCCCCGGCCTCCTCGGTCACCGGGGTCCAGTCCAGCCGGAACAGGGCGTCCCGGCCGGTGGCTCCGGCCCCCGCGAGCTGGGCGGGGTCCACCGGGCGCACCGAGAGCGCGTCGACGGCGACCACGGTCAGCCCGTGCTCGTCCACCACGTGGACGCCCAGCGCGGAGCCCTCGCCCCGGCTGATCCGTGCCCGCACCCGGGTGCCCGTGCCGTGGCCGAGGCGCACTCCGGACCAGGAGAAGGGCAGATCCACGCCGGAGGCGAGGTCCTTCTCCACCAGGCCGCCGTGCAGCACCGCGTCGAAGAGCGCCGGGTGGACACCGAAGCCCTCGCCCCCGGTGCCCTCGGGCAGCGCCACCTCCGCGTACACGTCCTCACCCGAGCGCCAGGCGGCGCGCAGGCCCTGGAACACGGGACCGTACTCGTACCCGCCGTCGGCGAGCCTCGGGTACAGCCCGTCCAGCCCGACGGGCACCGCCCGCGCGGGCGGCCAGACCGCGGGGAACTCCCCGGCGGGGGCCACCGCGGCCGTCAGCCGGCCCCGGGCGTGACGCACCGCGGCCTCCTCCTCGGCCTCGCGGCGCGAGTACACCACGACCTCGCGGCAGCCGTCCTCGGCGGGGGCACCGACGGTCACCTGTATCTGGCGGGCCTCCCCCTCCGCGAGGATCAACGGCGCTTCGAGCACCAGCTCCTCCACGGCCGGGGTGTCGGCCGTCCTGCCCGCGGCCAGGGCCAGTTCGACCAGCGCGGTGCCCGGTACGACCACGGTGCCGAACACGGCGTGGTCCTTGACCCAGGGCGCGGTGTCCCGGGACAGCCGCCCGGTGAACACCCACTCGTCCCGGTCGCCGACCGCGACGGCCGCGCCGAGCACCGGGTGCTCGATCCGCCCCAGCCCGGCGGCCGCCGGGTCACCCGAACCCGAACCAGGTGCGATCCAGTAGCGCTCACGCTGGAAGGCATAGGTCGGCAGGTCGACGCGCCGCACACCGGTACCGGCGTAGAACGCAGCCCAGTCGACCGGAACACCGGCCGTGTGCGCCTGCCCCAGGAAGGCCGCGAAGGCCTCGGGCTCGGGAGTACGGGCCCGCAGCGTCGGGACGAAGACCGCCCGGTCCTCGTCGAGGATCTGCCGGGCCATCGCCGTCAGCACGGCATCCGGGCCCACCTCGACGAACCGGGTCACGCCTTCGGCGGCGAGAGTCGTGATGCCGTCCGCGAAACGCACCGCCTCACGGACATGGTTCACCCAGTAGGAAGGATCGGTCAGCTCGTCGGAGACCAGGCCGCCGGTCAGGTTGGACACCACCGCGATCCGAGGCCGCTCGAAGGCCAGCCCCTCGGCCACGGCCCGGAACTCGTCGAGCATCGGCTCCATCAACGGCGAATGGAACGCATGACTCACCCGCAGACGCGTC